>NZ_JBCOAB010000114.1:0-1181 GCF_040227035.1 Clostridium sp. RTP31139st1_H3_RTP31139_211217 | reverse complement strand
CAAGAGAGATATTGTTTATATCCAGTAAAAAAAGAATGGTGCAGCATAGAAGAGCAGTTAAGAATAATTTGAAATTAGGAGGAATAGAAATGAAAAAATTTAACATAGAAGAGATGGAAAATTATGAGGTTAATGAAATTAAAGATGATTTAGTTATGCTTGAAAGTCAGTTTGAAGGTAGTGGATATGGCAATGTCTTAGCTAAAGCCTTCCACTACATTAACTACCTAGAAGAAAAGCTTGTTAATATAGCTAATAATGAGGAAAGAGCTATAAAGATACTAATAGAAAATGGATATGTAGTCAAAAAGCTTACAGTAGGTCAATTAAAAGATGCTAAAGAATGTGAAGAATGTGGATTTGAAGGAGATTGTTCTTTTTGTAGATGTAGCATTTGTGTAGTTCAGTAAGGAACAATTTGAAATTATTGCGAACTAATTAGGAAAGTTTGTTCTTTGAAAATTGAATAGCACGGTATTCACAAAACATGTTATAATTAACTCATAATTGTATTGAAATACGAATTTTATATGAGATATCATGAATAAGGAGGTACTATGAAAAAAGGGGTTGTAGGATATTTAGCTGTTATAATAAGTGGAATATTATTATCGTTAGAATTATATGGTTTAAATTTTGCTAAGTATATAGACATGGCTATAAATGGAAGCTGTTACACTAATGCTATGGATTATATCCATGAAATACCATTCTTATTATCATTTTTAGTAACAATCTCACTAATCATATTTGGGTTTATTTTGATAGTTAAATCTAAAAAAGAGCAGTAAGAGTGATAAGTAATATTTAATCTATTATGAAGATAAAATTAAATATTAAGTTGATTAAAATACCGTACTATTCAAATAGAATATACGGTATTTTTTAGTGCGCAATTCAAAAAAAGTGAAATTATTATGAAGTAAATGGAGGAGAAAAGATGAAGTTGAGATTGAAATTAACATTAGATATTGATGTACCAGTTAATTGGGATAAAGATGAGTTTTTAGAACATGTAATAACCGAACTAGAAGAAGAATACGAAGATTATTTTATTGAATATGATTCATATTTCATTGAGGACAACCAATAAAAGCAATGAATAATTCAAAAATATTGGAGGAAAAATGAAAGTTAAAACTTTATTAAATAAATTAAGATTAAAGGAACATCAAACTATA
>NZ_JBCOAB010000113.1:0-1214 GCF_040227035.1 Clostridium sp. RTP31139st1_H3_RTP31139_211217 | reverse complement strand
AACAGGAAAGTTAAGCTCTACAGCGTCGATGGTACTGCACGGGGGACTGTGTGGAAGAGTAGAACGTTGCCAGGTAAACACTGAGGATCTTTAGCTCAGTTGGTTAGAGCAACCGGCTCATAACCGGTAGGTCCGGGGTTCGAGTCCCTGAAGGTCCACCATTTTTGGGGGTATAGCTCAGTTGGGAGAGCACTTGCCTTGCACGCAAGGGGTCAAGGGTTCGAATCCCTTTACCTCCACCAAAGCTACGGTTTTAAATCGTAGCTTTTTTTGTTGTATAAATTAATAATAATTTGTCGTAAAATAAATCAAAAATATTATTGTTTTTTTGCTATGATTTTAATAAAGTATTATATAATAGTGTATATAGTATTTCTAAAACAGATTTATAATGTGTTCTTATATAAAAATAAGAATGGGAGTGGTCATATGGAAGAAAAAGTAAACTTGGAGCAAAGAATAATTCAGTTGAAATTAAAAAAAAGAGATCTAGTCCTAGCTGGGAAAAATACAAAAGAGATTGATGAGGAAATCAACAATATAAAAAATGAGTTAGATAAATTATCTTTGATAGTAAAATAAATTTTAAACAATATGAATTTAAGCATATTATATTCAAAAATATCATAATAATTTTTGAGGGAATTATATTTTCATGTAAATATAGGAGGGACTATTTATGATAAGAACAGTGGTATGCGAAAAGGAAGGTTGTTCAGGAAATACTTTTTTTATAGAAACTCAAGGTAATAATTTAGTACTAACATGTGAACATTGTAAGAGCAAATATGAATTTGATATAAGTTATTATGATTTTATTATATTATCAAATTGTTCTAAATGTAATAATGATACTTTTAAGGTATTTAGGGATACTGAAAAGGAAGGAATATATGCAAAATGTGTTGAATGCGGTTCAACACCAGAAAAGATATATATAGATTCAGATGGAATACAAGTATCATATGAAGTGAAATTATTAAATGATATTAAAGAGTTAATGTATCAATTAGAACAAAGAATATGCAATGTAGAAGTCAAATTACAAGACCTTGAAGGTAGTCAAGGAATATTAGAAGAATCTTTAGCTTATATTAATAGATACTTAGTTGAAAAAAACTAATAATAAAATTTCATAAAATATGAATCTGTTAAGCTGATATGAAAAAATAGCTTGATTTTTCATAGAATTGCTCGCTCTTTGAAAATTATAT
>NZ_JBCOAB010000112.1:0-1284 GCF_040227035.1 Clostridium sp. RTP31139st1_H3_RTP31139_211217 | reverse complement strand
AGCTTCTTACATGGAAATTAATATATTATCATGTAAGAAGTTTTATTATTTTATAACAGAATATATTTTTAAGTGAGCATGAAGCAATGTATGCATATAATTTTGAAGGAAGAAGAAAGATAAGATATTATTAAAATTTATATATAAGTTAAAAAGTATCTACATTAAATATAGTACGGATATCTATATTAATGTAGATATTTTTTTATTTAAGGGGGTAAGTATAGATTCAAAAAAATTATGCTCATTAAATTATATAATTTCCAATAGTTATAGGAAGAATTAAATAGAATATCTATGAAAGAATTTATATACAACTAATTTATTGAAAAAATTAAAAATTTAATGCGAAATATAATAATATTAAAATTTTTTTGTGGGAAATATGGAAATGATAATGATGTAATAAAAATGATTAGCATGAAAAAAGTTAATAATATTTAAAAAAGGATATATTAGGAATGAAAAATTCAATATATTACACAAAAAAGAAAGTTATATGTTTTCAAATTTGTCGAATATAAGAGAAAATTGACTTTAAAATGTCGAATTTTATGATATAATTTCAATTGAATAAAGAATATTAAGATAAATTTAATAAACAGGGAGATAAATGGTAAATATTACAGAATATTTAGAAGAGATGAAAAAGAATTGGAAAACAATAATTACGGTTGTAATAAGCTTCATATTACTTAGTGTTTTTTTCATTAAACAACAATACGAAGCAGGTGTAAAAGTATTTAAAAGCACTTGAAGAGCAAAGTGGAATTCATGGTGTTGGAGTTATTCCTGAGATTGAATTTTAGAAAAAAATTAAATGAGGGATTTTGTATCATAAATTTAAAATTATTTTAATTTATAAGATTATAATTTTGTGACAACTAAAGTATCATCACAAATTATTGATGAAACTATATATTTTGATTTTATATTGGTTGTCATGATGATAAGGAGTGAAAATTTTAATGAATGAAATGGAAGAACAAGTAATCAGTATTTCAGAAATTTTTGAGGCAATAAAAAAGCGTTGGATAATAATTGTAGCAATCACTTTAACAGCTACTATAATATCAGGAATTATAAGTTTCTTTGTAATTGATCCGGTTTATGAAGCAAGTACCAAGGTATTTGTAGGTAAGGAAGAAAATGATAATGCAGCTTATAACAGTAGTGAAATCAATATGTATCAACAATTACTACAAACTTATGCTCAAGCCATAAAAACAAAAGATTTAGTTAATAGAGCAATTAGTGGATTGAAATATGACGGATTAGAAGCTC
>NZ_JBCOAB010000111.1:0-1648 GCF_040227035.1 Clostridium sp. RTP31139st1_H3_RTP31139_211217 | reverse complement strand
TAAATCAAGTGTGAGTTAAAATTATTTCATCATTATATTTATAGCCACCCTATTTAAATTATTGGTATCGCCTATAAAATACACACCACCATTAGGTGTTATTTCAATAAAGCCAACTTTATTAGTATCGTCTTGATATTGTACATAACATGGAACTACTGTGCTTTTACTAGGTCTTAAACTTTCAGGTAATATAGTAATTTGAGAAGCTGTTCCTCCATTAACATACCCTCTTAAAACTATTTCATTATCTAAATTTTTCAAAACATATAATTGACTATAATCCGATGTTGATAAATCGGAAAAGTTTTTCCATGAGTTTTTAAAATCAGTTATATATATTTGAGATTTAATTGAATTAACAAATTTGTTTAGCAAAGTACAAGTGTTATAATCAATAAACTCTAAACCAAAATAAGAAGTAAGAGCAGTTGCTTGTGTTTCAAACGTTATGCTATGCCACCCCTTTTTAGCTATATGAATATAGTTGCTCTCATTAGTTAATCTGCTATTAAAAAATGAAGTTGTTGAGTTTATTGTTATTTTATTTAAAGGTTTTGTTCTCTTCCCTTTTTCAACTAAATCCGAATTTGAATATAATGGTTGTTCTACCTCAAAATCAAGAACAACATCAACACTACTATTACTATTAATAAAGAAATTTGGATATACAATTAAATCATCAACCTCTGTATAAAATGGTATTGTTATAGACGACCCCTCAAAAAATATACATGCACCCTTTGTTGTATCGGTTTGACTTGGTGTAGGATATTGCTCATTCTCAAAATATCTTGATTTGCCACATAAATATATATTATCTTGATTTGGATACACTCCAATCTTGCTACAACTTAAAACACTGTTTTTTTCAAATCTACTTAATAAAGCATTTGTTATCCTACTTGCATGAGTTGAATATCCTTTAGAATTATAATGCACTTCATCACTAAATATATCTCCACTATAATTTAGCATTAACTCATCTCCACGAATAAATGGACAATTATACTTTATTGCTAGTCTTTCTAATGCATTAGCAAAGGTAAATATATCTACATCATTATTTCTGTTTCTAGGTGGGCTTATTATTACAACTGCACTACCTCTAAGTATTTCTCTAGCAATTAGTTTTTCGTAATGCATAATAAATTTTTTTACATCACCTTTATAACTAACCCATGTTGCTCTACTGTCATTTGTTCCATATTGGAAAAAGGATAAATTTGCACCACTGGGAGTTGTCCATCTATTATAAGCCCCCTCAACAAAATCTCCACAGTAACCTCTTGTAATTACATTTACTTTCCCACTTCCTAAAGCAGTATTTAAATATTTTTGTAATGCTTCCGGATAAGTAATTCCAGCTCTTGTTTTGTCACTTCCATTACTGCTACCATCAGGTAATACTGTTGTATCAGCAGGTCTTTTATCAGAACTCACTTGATCTAATCCATATGTTAAACTATCCCCTTGACAACATATAGTTTGTAAAACACCTTTTTTAATATTTCTATAAAATTCACCTAATAATTTAAGTTGTTGTTGCTGTAAATATTCTAAAGAGAATACAGTTAATGGCTCTATTTCTTCATTAACCGTATCATCACTTAGATACATCCCGTTCGTAGTGTTATCCAATTGTTCG
>NZ_JBCOAB010000109.1:0-1852 GCF_040227035.1 Clostridium sp. RTP31139st1_H3_RTP31139_211217 | reverse complement strand
AAGGGGCTGTATCAAAATAAATTTTGATATTAGCCGATAAAAAAAGGAGGGTTCGAATTCGAATCCTCCTTTTTGCATATAATATTTTCATGAAAAATAATGTGTGCAAAAAAAATATTATACACATCCATCAATTAGGATTCCCAATTAATTTAGAAATTATTATACCAAAAGATGATTCAGTAAGAACATTATATGAAGTAACGGAGGGATTAAATTATTCAAAATTATATGAAACATACTCTACTGAAGGTAGAAATCCAATGATCTTACCTGAAACATTATTTAGGATAGTTGCTTATGGCTATATGGAAGGTATATATTCTAGTAGAAAGCTTGAAAAAGCTTGTAAAAGAGATATTAACTTTCGTTGGCTTTTGCAAGGGCAAAAGGAACCGAGTCATAATACAATTGCGAGATTTAGAAGTAAAAGGTTGGAAGGATGCGTAGAAGACCTATTTTCACAATTTATAATTGAATTAGAAAAAAGAAATGAAATAGAATTTGAAAATTTATTTGTAGATGGTACAAAAATCGAAGCGAATGCTAATAGATATAGTTTTGTTTGGAAAAAAGCTACTGATAAATTTGAAGAGAAATTACAAAATAAAACTCATAAAATATTATTAAACATAAGTTCAGAGCTTGATTTAAATTTAAGTATACCTGATGAAAAGATTTCAGTTGAATATGCATTAGCGGTAAAAGATAAACTTATTGAAATTAAAGAAAAAGAAGGATTAGATTTTGTATATGGAAAAGGCAAAAGAAAAAGTAAACTTCAAAAATATACTGAAGTAATTAATGATTTTATAGAAAAACAAAGTAAATATGATGAATACAATAAAATTTTTAATGGAAGAAATAGTTTTTCAAAAACCGATCATGACGCTACTTTCATGCATATGAAAGAGGATCATATGAAAAATGGTCAGTTGAAGCCAGCATATAATGTTCAAATAGGGGTAGAAGGTGAATATATAGTTGGAATAGATATATCAAGTGAAAGATCAGATCAACTTACCTTTATACCATTTTTAGATAAGTTAGAAAAGAACTTAAATAAAAAATATAAATCTATAACTGCTGACGCAGGATACGAAAGTGAAGAAAACTATACATATTTAGAAAATAATAATCAAAAAGCTTTCATTAAGCCTCAAACATATGAAAAATCAAAAACTAAAAAGTTTAAAAATGATATTAGTAAAAGAGAAAATATGCACTATAACCAAGAGGATGATTACTATATTTGTGCTGCTGGCAAGAAACTACTTCCTAAAGGATTTACTACAAGAAAATCAAAATCAAACTTTAAATCAATAGTAAATATCTACGAATGCGAAAGCTGTTTAGGGTGTGAATATAAAAATAAATGCACAAAAGCTAAGAATAATAGGCAATTACATGTTCCTAAAGAATTTTTAAGATTAAGATCTGAATCATTAGCTAATATAACAACCAAAGAAGGTATACGTTTAAGAATAAATAGATCTATTCAAGTTGAAGGTGCATTTGCAGTAATTAAACAAGATTATGGATTTAGAAGATTTTTAATGAGAGGAAATAAGAAAGTTAGAATAGAATTATTGATAATGGCATTTGCCTATAATGTTAATAAATTGCACAACAAAACTTTACAAGGTCGAAACGGCGAGTTGTTGCACGAGCCGAAAGGTGCATAATAAAAACTATATATGAAAATTATACCAGAAGGCATCTAACCTTCTTTTTGTCATGTAAAAAAACAAAATTAATAGCAATATTTACATAAAAATTAGTGTATAAAATTTTGAACAATTAAAAAGGAGTTGTATTCAGACTGAATTTATTAATTCAATCTGATACAGCT
>NZ_JBCOAB010000108.1:0-1936 GCF_040227035.1 Clostridium sp. RTP31139st1_H3_RTP31139_211217 | reverse complement strand
TAAGTGATGATATAAAGAGTTATCTATTATAGGACCACCTAAAACCTCTTGCTCTAATGTTATTAATTCTTGTCTTACCATTTCTTACACCTCATTTTTTAAATAATATACTTTTCATCATCAAAGTCTATCTTTGTATCATTATTAAGCTTATTCTTTGATTTCCACGATAAATAATTCAAATACTTACTACCATCATTTAAAAACATACCTATTTGTCTTATTCCGTCTTTATCCTTTCTAACTAAAAATTCATTTAACCCCCATTGATAATTACACCATTGATACGCTGAATCATTATACATAATGCTATAATTACTAATAGCTTCTAATATTTCACTTTCAGAATAATCCTTTATTGCTTTATCTATAGCCTGTTTCATTTCTTTAGTTAGGTTTCTATGCTTTTTAATATTTTTATTAATCCAAAAATCAAAAATACTATTATATATATTTTCTTTTATTTTACTTTTCTTTTTAGATGTGCCCTTTACTGTGCCCTCTTGTGTGCCATTACTGTGCCCTTTATCCTCTTCTAAAGTGCTTATTTTCTCACTTTTACTGTGCCCTAACTGTGCTTTTACTGTGTCTTTTACTGTGCCCTCTTCAACTTGTACTAAATACTCATAAATTGACCCTTGTTTTGGATTTTTAGAACTCGCTACAAGCCTTATTATATCTAGCTTTGTAAACTGCTTTATTAATCTCCTAGCAATCTTTTCAGTAATTTCTATATCTTTAGCAACAACTCTAACACTCATAAAAAACTGTCCTTTGGGTAATGGATTATTATGATTTAACCTTTGTCCAAATTCTTTTTTAGTAATCCATATACCAAACTTAAACTCTACACTGTTTATGTCATATTCAAGTATTCTTGAATCTATTTTATGATAAGGAGTATTCAAGTTCTCACCTACTTAAACACCTTATTAAATAGTCTTAAATTTTCCCATGTGGGCTCTTTACCCATGCTCTTACAATTTTCTATATATAAACTTAATATCTTAATATTCATGCTTTTAATTCCCTTCCTTGATATTTCCAACTAATCCTTGTAATGTTACTGCTAAAACTTCAAATGCTTGTAATTTGGTTTCATACAATTTAACCTTTCCTTCAAGCTCTTTAATGTATAAATCTTTCTTATAGTTATTTTCATCAATTTCTATTCCTAGATAGTCATTAACACTCTTCCTATCAATTCTCCATTCTTTACCGCATTTAGTTCCTTTAAGTTTTATAGAACTATCATATTGCCCTCTATTAAGCAATTCTCTTACATATGCAGGTGTAACACCTAAATGGTCGGCTGTTTCATCTGTTGTAAGCCAATTTCTATTACTTGTCATTTTATCTCCCTCCATAATTTAATAATTATCTTTACCAATACATCTACTTAGAACCACTGTAGTATGATTTTATAGTGGAACTTGTACATTTCTTATAAAGTATTGCACTTTACTTATGTCTTACTATGTAATGTCATTTTGATATGATTTTTCATTCCCACAAGTGGGCATGAGATATTTTAGATACGTTTATTACCATAAGTGGCAACGATTATTTTCAATTTTTTTGAAAACAGATACCTCTGTTTAGTCATTATCTAGCTCATTATTCTTCTTCACTAAAGAACAGTTCTGCTACTGTTGTGTCAAGAGCTTTTGCAATTTTTATCATCAAATCTCTTCTTGGCTCAACTGCTCCTTTTTCTATAAGTCTTAAATATTGAGGAGTTATTCCTAATTGTTTAGCAAACATCCCTTGTTTAAATCCTTTTTTTATTCTTTCAATTTTTAAATTACTCATCTTTCCCTCCCACTTCTTCAAATTTGAAGAATGTTTTTACAAGATTATGTTAATACTTGCTTTTGAAGAAGTCAAGCCTTTTTTTAATTTTTTGTTGCATTTTTGAAGAATAAAAGCATATAAT
>NZ_JBCOAB010000107.1:0-1978 GCF_040227035.1 Clostridium sp. RTP31139st1_H3_RTP31139_211217 | reverse complement strand
AGGAATTTTTATGCTGTAAGTATTGTTTTAATAATGTTATTTGTTGCGAAGAATGTACTAAAAACAATGAATCATTTTGAAATTATTGCGAACTAAATTATCTTTGAAAATTGAATAGTACGGTATTAACATAAGTATGTAAAATTCAGGAATTTTATTGTATAATTTTATTATATTATAAAAGGAAGGAGAGAGAATATGCTTTTGGGGGATGCAATAGGAAATATATTATCTATAGGATTAATTATTTTCGTTATATTATACATATTTTATTTAATCATCAAGATTGCTGTTAAGCATGCTATAATATCACTTTTACCTAAAATAAAGTCAGATGTTAAACAGGCTGTTATTGATGGAGTTAAGAAATGTGATTTAGAGAAAATTAATAATTAGCATAGTTAAAAAATAGATATTAAATATATTAAAAATACCGTATTATTCAAAAAAAGAATATACGGTATTTTTGGTGCGCAATTCAAAAACAGGAGGAAGAGAATGTATTATAGAGCAGATGTATATAAGGATGCAGTAGTCAAAAATAGTTTTATTGCAAATAGCGTAGACGTTTTAAAAAGTAAAGCAGAGCCTTATATAAAAGACGATAAAGTTACACAAATAGTAGTGTCAGAGGTTAAAGATATTGGATTCTTTAAAGTTCCGTCTGAACTGGAAGAGTATTTAAAATGTAAAATATTATAGTGAATGATTCAAAAATAGAAGTTTGAATATATTGCGAGCGACATTAATGTCGGTACCATGGACGAAAAGTACAAGCAAAGTTCGGATTTAAGGAGAGTTTTATGTTATTAAGAAATTTTTTAGATTTATTAGTCCAAGAACAAGATGTAAAGATATTTTCAACTGAATTAAGTGGAGATGAAGCAGTTTATATAGGTGATGCTATAAATTGTCCTTATTGGATAGCAGAATATCACTTAGAGGATGGTAGTAGTAATAAAATTTTTGTGGATAGTGAAGGTTATCTAAATATTTACTGTGAACATAGGGAGGAAGAGTAATGAAAATTAGATTATGTTATAGAGTAGAAAAAGAAGCTGGATGGGGAGAAGATGAACATGGAAATCCAACAGAAGTTTATAGTTGTGTTAAGTTAGATTGTAAAACTTATAATATTCCAAAACAGGAATATAAAGAGTTAGTTGAAGCAGGAAAGAAATTAACAGCAGTAAGCTTTAATATAGATGAAGATTTAGTTACTCCAATTACATTAAATGAGTATTTAGATAATATGGAGGAAGAGCAATGAAAAGATATAGGGTTGAATCAAGAAGTGGGAAAAATCATTTTAGAGCAGATTGCACAGAGGAAGAATTAGAATATTGGAAAGCATTATGCAAATATGATTCTATAGAGAATAAAGGTAAATGTTATTATAGGGAGTTTCCAGTTAGTAAAAATAAAAAGATTTTTTATGCTAAAGATAATCCAAATATGACAGCAGAAGAATTAGAGTTAATTCGTAAAAAATTAGGATGATTTAATGAACAATTCAAAAAATAGAAGTTTGAAAATATTGCGAAGTAGATGGAGGCATAAACATGAGGAAATTTAAAGTTGTAGTTACTGCTATAAAAGAATTTGAAATAGAACTTGATGATGTAAAAATAACAGAAGAAGAATTAGATGGTTTTGAATCAGTTTTTTACCCATTGGATGAAGAAGATGACAGAATTAAATCAATGGCAGGAGATTATTGTAGATTAAGAGCTAAATATGGACAAGGATTTATAGAAGGATATGGACATGTGTTAGAGAAAGGTAGAGTTCCATTTTCAGCCAAAATGGCCAATGTAGAGCCTAATGATGCAATAAATATAGTAGATTATAATGGTTATGAAGATGTTGAAGTTTGTGAATTATAATCCGCAATTTGAAAATATTGCGAACTAAATGATCTTTAAAAATTTAATAATACGGTGAAGACTTTATGTGTAACTATAGAATTAACAAAAAA
>NZ_JBCOAB010000106.1:0-2214 GCF_040227035.1 Clostridium sp. RTP31139st1_H3_RTP31139_211217 | reverse complement strand
TAACATGAACGTACCCGTATGGGTTATTTTTTTTGCAATTAATTAGTGTTGCACTTGATATTGTAATTTATCTTATAAAAATAATATCCTGCTACTCCTCCAGCAATAACTAAAGTCAAAATAATTCCACTAGTTATTAAAATTCCCTTATTGCCACTTTTACTACCTAATAAATCGCTTTCTTCACTATTTTCTTTCCCATTCCCATCATTAACATTATCTTTTGCATTATCTGCTTCTTGTGAAGAATTTTCTAATGTCTGTCCATTTTCATCTGTTGATTCTTCAGCATTTTCAGTGTTATTAGAATTTTCTCCATTATAATCTGTTGCTTCAGCTTTTTCTTTATTACCATCATTTTCAGTCTTATTATTTCCATTTGCCCCTGTACTTGATGAAGAATTATTACTTGAAATAATTTGTGAATCTCCATTACTATTTGTAGTTAAATTCTCTCCAACACTTACTTCACTATTATCTTCATCATTATATCCTGAAAATTTAAAGCTATAGTTTTCAACAGTATCTCCTACCTGTTGAACAAGTTTAACCTTCATATTATCTTGCCCTATAGATAGTTTCTTATCATTTAAAACTTCAGCACTAATTACTAGAATAGTTCCACTTCCTTTAATTCCATCCTTTTCTCCAAGAAAAGTAAATGAATATGAAGCTGTATTTCCATTCTTAGCTGTTTCTCCGCCAAATTCCATTATCTCATTATTATGTTTTGTTATAAAATCACTAGCAGCTATACTTTCGACCCTTAATTTATCAGTATCATAAGTAAAATCTACAGATGCTGCATAAAGTTTATTTACATCCTTAACATTTACTAAAATTTCAATTATTGATCCTTTTTTTATTTGCCCATTAACCACTATCTCTACAGTTGCACTATCTGCATAAGTTTTTACTGGTATTACAAAAAACATAAATGCAATCATAAACGTTAATATTTTTTTCATATTATTGCTTACCTCACTATATATTAATTTATTCTTCTATAGTCTATTTCAAACTATAATTTAAAGTTATTATATAATCTTATTTTCATCACATTTTCTCTTTTTTCGTTTTTATTATAACATATTTTCTTAAACTCAAAAAAATTACTACCTTTTACTTATTTATTCAGCTTTTATTGTTAAATATACTGAATCAAAAAATCATAAAAAAGTAGTACATTCAAAAATGAACTGCCCCCCGCCAAGTAGACAGGGTAAATAATAAAAAATTATGATGCTAAGGTATGACTCCTATATTCAAGTGGAGCCATGCCTTTTAGCTTTTTTTGTATTCTTTTTGTATTATAAAATTCTATATATTCATCTATAGCTTTTTCAAGCTGTTCGTAAGTATGAAACTTTTGTAAATAATACATTTCAGATTTTAATATTCCCCAAAAACCTTCCATAGGTCCATTATCAATACATCGCCCAACTCTAGACATACTTTGTTTGGCATTAATAGCATCTAGCTTAAGTTTAAAGCTCTTACTTGTATATTGAAACCCGCGATCACTATGAAATAGTGGCGTTGCCGTCGGATTAGTTATAACAGCTTTATCTAGTGTATCAAAAACTAATTTATTATTATTAGAAGTACCTAATACATAAGAAACGATGCTATTGTCTCCAAGATCTAAAATCGCACTTAGATAAGCTTTTGTTCCGTTAGTTAATTTAAATTCTGTAACATCAGTTAACCATTTTTCATTAATATTTTCAGTTATAAAGTTTCTATTTAATAAATTTTCAGCAGTTATTTGAGGGGTGCTATGAACATATCTCTTTCTCTTCTTACTAATTACAGCAGACATATTCATAGATTTCATTAATCTATAAATACGTTTATGATTGTAATTAGAACCTAGAGTTTTATTTAAATTTAAAGTTATTCTTCTATAGCCATAAATACCTTTTACCTCAGAATATATCTTAATAATTTCATTCGAAATTTCTTTATTTTCTTTATCTCTTTGAGTTTCTTTTCTATTTAACCATTTATAATATGAAGATATACTAATCCTTGCACATTTGCATAATTCAGATATCGAATATCCAGACTGGTTAAGTTCCATAATTGCTATATATTTATCTACCTCCTTTCGATTTCGTCTAACTTTTTTAAGAAATCATTCTCCATTTTTAAACGTCTATTTTCAGATTCTAAAAGTTTTAATTGTGCAGCAATTTTCTCAGATTCGCTTAA
>NZ_JBCOAB010000105.1:0-2225 GCF_040227035.1 Clostridium sp. RTP31139st1_H3_RTP31139_211217 | reverse complement strand
ACTATATTAATTAACAACAAAACTTATAGTGATAGTGAAATAATTTCTATAAATTATGATGAAAATTTATTTATGGAAAGTGAGTTTTCAATTGGCTCTGCAATTATGTCATCCGTTGAGGTAGAGTTAGAAAACACCCAAGATGTTATTGATGATTTTCTAGAAGGAAATGAGTTTGAAATAAAGATAGGGGTTGAAACCAATTCTGATACTTTTGAATTTATTTCATTAGGTTTTTTTATAATTGAAGATATAGATAAAACTAGATTTAGCATAAAAATATATGCTAATGATAGAATGATTAAATTTGAGAAAGATTATATAACTGACCTACAATTTCCTGCAACTATAAAAGATATAACTTTAGATATAGCTAATAAAGCTGGTGTTAAATTAAAAACAAACACTTTTATTAATAGTGATTATTTAGTATCTATAAAGCCAGATTTAACAGATGTAACATTAAGAAAAGCCTTAATGTATATAGCAGAACTTGCTGGTGGATATGCAAGAATATCACGAGATGGATATTTAGAAATATTTAATATAGATGTTAGTGTTGAAAGTAATTTTAATTATGCTAGTGAAAGTCTATATACAGACGAAATAATAAATGATGAATTAAGTAGTTATGATTATAACACCGTTACTGGAGATAATCTTATTACATTCTCGAATAAGGCATTTACAGTATCTAAAATAGATAAAGTAATAGTTGAGATTCCTGGTATTAAGGAAGAATTAGGGGATGGAGAAAACACTTATTATATTACTGATAATTTATTTTGTCAGAATCCAGCTGCAGTAATACAAAACATTTATAATATTTTAAGCAAAATAAGTTATGTTCCTTATGATATTAAATTGCAAGGCAATCCAGCTTTACAAGCTGGAGATAGTATCACTATAAAAAATAATGGAAGCTTAATAAATACTTTAATCACTAGTAGAACTCTTTCATATGCCGGTGGGTTAACTGAACAATATAAAGCTGTAGGGAAAAGTAATACAGAAAAACAAAGCACTGGTAAAGGTAATGTATCAGTTGAAATAGATAAAGTTAAAACTGAAATAAAAGTTGTTGCTGGTGAAGTATCACAAAAAGTAAGTAATGAAGAGTTTGAAAGCTACGTAAAGCAAACTGCTGAAGAAATTGCAACAAAAGTAACTGGTGAAGATGTTGAAGTATTAGTAAAGCAAAATGCTGAATCATGGGAGTTATCTATTAAAGGTAAGTTAAATGGAAAAACATATAAGTTTGATGGTGAAAATTTTACTATAGGAAGTAGCGAAAATGGAGATAAAGTAGAACATAATAATTCTCATTCAATTTATTATCATGAAGATGGTTCTTATACTAAGATTAGTGCAGATGGATTAGAGAGATATGTAAATGGAGAATCTAAAAAGTATAATTATTTAACTTATACAGGTTCTGTTTGGGTTGATAGCGGAGTTGCAACAAAAATAAATATACCTGATGAATTTAAAAATAAACCATATAAAGCGTTAGTTAGTGTTGTAAGTCTAGATGGTGAATACACTAGGCATGGAATGAGATTAAGTTCATTTTATTTGAAGAAACTTAATGTTGGTAATACTGGAATAGATGTTACTGCTGTTAGTTATTATACATGGGTTGACATTGATGATAAAGAATATTATGACCAATGCGGAAGAATATCTTTATCATATATTTTAACGTTATAGGAGGGATTAGATGGTAATAACTTATATAAAAGAAACTGGAGAAATAGTTTCTCCAGTTCAGACAAGCTCCAAGGCATTAACTATGGAAGATGTTTTTGGAGAAAAAACATCTATAATGAGCAATATTTATGATGTGGTAAATATTGTTGATAATATGGATGTTTTTAACTCTATATTTAATTACTGTGTAGATATTAATACTAAAGAGGTTAAATTAAAAAATGGCATTAAAATACAAAGGATGGAGGGAGATTAGATGGCATACAAAAAAACTCTTTGGAAAGATAGAGTTGTAGAGAAACCAAATACCTATAGATCTGTAGAAAATCCTGATGGGACAATTACTCTTTATCCTATAACTGGACAAGTTATTGAAAAAGGTACACCAGTAAGTGCTGCTAATTTAAATAAAATTGAAAATGGGATTGTAGAACTTAACGAACAATTGGATAACACTACGAACGGGATGTATCTAAGTGATGATACGGTTAATGAAGAAATAGAGCCATTAACTG
>NZ_JBCOAB010000104.1:0-2403 GCF_040227035.1 Clostridium sp. RTP31139st1_H3_RTP31139_211217 | reverse complement strand
GAGAAATGAAACAACAAGATGTTTGTTTCGTAAATCTTAAAAGATAACTGGTTTAACTAGTCTGTTCAATTTTGAGAAACCATGTTTCTCAAAAAATTGTTCTTTGAAAATTGCACATGAATTAATATATAACTTCAAAACATATTGAGAAGTAAGCCAAGAAATATTCTTTGTGATATTAAATGCAAAACTTTGAAAAATTTTGACTGAATAGGTCAAGCTACAAAGGGCGCATGGTGAATGCCTTGGCATCAGGAGCCGATGAAGGACGTGATAAGCTGCGATAAGCTTCGGGTAGGCGCACATAGCCAGTGATCCGGAGATTTCCGAATGTGGGAACACACATGGGAAACCCCATGTATCGTATAGTGAATACATAGCTATACGAGGGTAAACCTAGGGAACTGAAACATCTAAGTACCTAGAGGAAGAGAAAGAAAAATCGATTTCCTAAGTAGCGGCGAGCGAAAGGGAAAGAGCCCAAACCAAAGATTTATCTTTGGGGTTGCGGACAGAGCATTAACGAGAAGTCGTAACTAACCGAACACAACTGGAAAGTTGGACCGTAGGAGGTAATAGTCCTGTAGGTGAAAGTTAAGATAATCAAGCTCTGATCCAGAGTACCACGAGACACGTGAAACCTTGTGGGAAGCAGGGAGGACCACCTCCCAAGGCTAAATACTACCTGATGACCGATAGTGAAGCAGTACCGTGAGGGAAAGGTGAAAAGAACCCCGGGAGGGGAGTGAAATAGAACCTGAAACCGTGTGCCTACAACCGGTCAAAGCCCCATATGAGGGTGATGACGTGCTTTTTGTAGAACGAGCCAACGAGTTACGGTATGTAGCAAGGTTAAGTACTTAAGGTACGGAGCCGAAGGGAAACCGAGTCTTAATAGGGCGACTAGTTGCATGCCGTAGACCCGAAACCGGGTGACCTATCCATGGCCAGGTTGAAGCGAGGGTAAAACTTCGTGGAGGACCGAACCACGTTGCTGTTGAAAAAGCATGGGATGAGCTGTGGATAGCGGAGAAATTCCAATCGAACTCGGAGATAGCTGGTTCTCCCCGAAATAGCTTTAGGGCTAGCGTCGGATATGTGTAGTGGAGGTAGAGCACTGAATGGGCTAGGGGGCATATCGCTTACCGAACCTTATCAAACTCCGAATGCCATATACATTTAGTCCGGCAGTCAGACTACGAATGATAAGATCCGTGGTCAAAAGGGAAACAGCCCAGATCGTCAGCTAAGGTCCCAAAGTGTAAGTTAAGTGGAAAAGGATGTGGGATTTCTAAGACAACTAGGATGTTGGCTTAGAAGCAGCCACTCATTTAAAGAGTGCGTAATAGCTCACTAGTCGAGAGATCCTGCGCCGAAAATGTCCGGGGCTCAAACTTACCACCGAAGCTACGGGCTTGCGTAAGCAAGCGGTAGGGGAGCGTCGTAATCGGGCTGAAGTCGTACCGTAAGGAGCGGTGGACTGATTACGAGTGAGAATGTTGGCATTAGTAGCGAGATGTAGGTGAGAATCCTACAGGCCGAATATCTAAGGTTTCCTCAGGAAGGCTCGTCCGCTGAGGGTTAGTCGGGACCTAAGCCGAGGCCGAAAGGCGTAGGCGATGGACAATCGGTTGATATTCCGATACCACTACCATCGTTATTATCGAGGGTGTGACGGAGAAGGATAGTGTGTGCTAGCGATTGGAAATGCTAGTCTAAGCGTTTAGGGAGTTACGGTAGGCAAATCCGCTGTAACAATTCTGAGGCGTGATGGGGAAGGCCATATAGGCCGAAGTACATGATTCCATGCTTCCAAGAAAAGCATCTAGAGAGAGAAGTAGTGCCCGTACCGCAAACCGACACAGGTAGATGAGGAGAGAATCCTAAGGCCGGCGGAAGAATTGCAGTTAAGGAACTAGGCAAATTGACCCCGTAAGTTCGCGAGAAGGGGTGCCTGCGAGAGCAGGCCGCAGAGAATAGGCCCAAGCAACTGTTTAGCAAAAACACAGGTCTCTGCTAAAGCGTAAGCTGATGTATAGGGGCTGACGCCTGCCCGGTGCTGGAAGGTTAAGGGGAACACTTAGCGCAAGCGAAGGTGTGAACTTAAGCCCCAGTAAACGGCGGCCGTAACTATAACGGTCCTAAGGTAGCGAAATTCCTTGTCAGGTAAGTTCTGACCCGCACGAATGGCGTAATGACTTGGGCACTGTCTCAACTGCAAATCCGGCGAAGTTGTAGTGCGAGTGAAGATGCTCGCTACCCGCGATTGGACGGAAAGACCCCGTAGAGCTTTACTGTAGCTTAGCATTGAATTCCGGTATTGTCTGTACAGGATAGGTGGGAGACTGGGAAACTAGGGCGTCAGCCTTAGTGGAGTCAACCTTGGGATACCACCCTGACAGT
>NZ_JBCOAB010000103.1:0-2466 GCF_040227035.1 Clostridium sp. RTP31139st1_H3_RTP31139_211217 | reverse complement strand
TTCCTGTTGGGAGTACCATATAAAGCAAATAAACGGCTAAAACACTAACGTTTAGCCGTTTTTGTTTTGTAAAATACCGACATTTAACCGACATTTTTGCATAAAAAATTAAATATCATCAAACATGATATCTAGTAAGTCGGCTGTTTTCTTTTCCATTTCGGGTAATACATGACTATAAGTATCCCATGTAATTTGAGTTGAAGTATGCCCAAGTCTTTTGGAGATAACCTTAATATTCTCACCTTTAAGTAATAATATAGTTGCATGAGTATGCCTTAATCCATGAATAGATATTTTAGGAAGAGTGCTGCTATTATCTTGGAGTAATTTATTAAACCTCTCTAGCTTCTTTGTAAAGTCCATAGATACGTTTCTAGGGTTACACATCTTATTATCCCTACTTAATATAACAAAGCCTTTAGAATTGCTTTCAGACTGATTTAATTTATGATTAGTTAATACATTTACTAAGCTATTAGGTATAGAAATACTTCTAAAAGCTGAATTAGTCTTTAATATACTAGTATGTATTAATTTATGATTTGTTTTATCTTGTATAACTTGCTCTCTAATATTTATAAATCCATTTTCTAGGTCTATATTATCCCATCTAAGACCACATAACTCACCAACACGTAAACCAGTAAGACTTATTATTAATATAGGTATATAAAGCCAAGAATCCTTTATATATAACAGGAATGATTTTAATTGTTCTTCATTCCATACAATAACCTTTTCTTTTTCTTGTGATATTTTCTCAATATCAGTGGGAATGTAATTGACTAAATTTAATTTTTTAGCATATTTATAACAACCAGTAAGAACTTCAATAATCTTTTTGGTGCTATTAGGCTTTAATCCACCATTTATAAGTTCATTATAAAATTGTTGTACTGTAGCAGTATTAAGACGACCTATTTCAATATCTCCAAGATAAGGGATTATATAATTATCTATCCTTGATCTATAGGAAGTTTTAGTATTTATACTTAATGTTTTAGATTTATATTCATTATACCAAGCATTAATAAAATCTTTTAATAATACTTTATTGTCAATAACATTTAATCCATTAGCAATATCAACGCAAAATGAATTTGCATATGCTACAGCTTCTTTTTTAGTTTTAAAGCCACTTTTAAATTTTCTCATTCTTTTACCAGTAGAGGGATTACGTCCAAGGTCGATAGTTACTTCCCATTTACCATTAGATAATTTCCTAAAACTAGCCATTCTGTGGGCTCCTTTCTATTCAATAGTATAATTTATCATTTTAAAGTAAAAACGCTTATATAAGCTAATATTTGCTTTAAAGGTTAGCATGAAATTTTCACCAAGTTGCGAATATAATTGTCAGTGATTTTAAATCACCGACAATTTGGTGTTGATAATTTTTATAAATAGTTTATATCATAATATTGTTGATGAGCTTTAAAGTGGGAAATTCCCACTTTAGATGGGATAAAGGGGAAATCCCAGTTATCTATTGTTCAAGAGTAGTGATATATTCATTTGACACTACTTAGAAGGTGTGACTTCATTAATTGAAGTTAAAAAATTTCTTTTGTTTTGGTTATAAAGTGTATTTCCACTTAAATAATTATTTGTTTGAATCTTATTTCCAAATCTATCAGGCATTTTTGCGAATTCTTCTAATACTATATCACTAACTTGTTCGATTATAGAAAAAGAAGAGAGATAACTCCTTCTATAATATAGATTATTTTCTATAATATCGTAGGCATATTCAAATCCTAAGGTATCCAATATACACTCCCAAGCTATATCTTCATTTTTAATATCATCAGATGATAATAAAGCATTTTCGATAAAATCCATTATTTGATTATTTACACAAGGCTCAAAATATTTTCCATATAAATCACTAGACATATTATAAGTTGTTTTCATTGCGAGAATACTGGCAACTTCAGTTTGATACTCACAAGCACTAAAATAACCAATTAGAATATCAATTTTTTCATTTCGATTTAATTTATTCTCACTTATAACAAGTTGTTTTTTTTCAATGAGTTCTTTTGAAAGTTCAGTAGCTTTTTCTATCTCTTCAAAGCTATAAAATGGAATTAGTTCTGCAATTTTTAAGGATAAAATATACAGTCTATCATTATCTTCTTTATGAATAAAACTTTTAGTTAGAATATCATCGATTGTTACATCGAATTCTGCTGCTATCTTGTTTAAAATGTCGATTTTAGGCTCTCTTTTATCTGATTCGTAATTTGCATATGTGGTACGTGGTATCCCTATTTTTTCAGCTACTTGTGCTTGAGTTAATCCTTTGCTAAGTCTTAAAGTTTTTAATCTATCTCCAATTTTTATAATTTCATTTATACCCATAATATCAACCTCCTACAATAATATTATATGCTTTTATTCTTCAAAAATGCAACAAAAAATTAAAAAAAGGCTTGACTTCTTCAAAAGCAAGTATTAACA
>NZ_JBCOAB010000102.1:0-2513 GCF_040227035.1 Clostridium sp. RTP31139st1_H3_RTP31139_211217 | reverse complement strand
GATACAAGACACCGTTAGAAGCATTTAACGAAGAACAAGCTAAGTGTTGCACTTAGCTTGACAATTCGTCTTATAAATAAATATATTAGGAGATGATTACTTGAATAATATAAAAGCTGCTATATTTGATTTGGATGGAACTCTTGTTGACTCTATGTGGGTATGGCAACAAATAGATATAGAATATTTATCTAAAAAGGGACATGCTGTTCCTAATAATTTAAATGATGAAATCACGCATTTAAGTTTTACTCAAACAGCTGAGTATTTTAAAAAAAGATTTTCTCTTGAAGATTCTATAGAAGACATAATGAATGATTGGAATACAATGGCATATAATCACTATAAAAATAATGTAAAGCTAAAACCTGGAGCTCTTCAATATTTATTAAACCTAAAAAATAAGGGAATAAAAATTGGACTAGCCACTAGTAATTCTATGAATCTTTTAACTGTTACATTAAAAAGTAATAATGCATTTGAATTATTTGATTCTATTACAATTACTGATGAAGTCAAAAAAAGCAAAAGTAACCCTGATATATATTTACTTGCTGCTAAAAAACTTAATGTTGATCCTAGCGAATGTATGGTATTTGAAGATATCATAGCTGCTGCTCGTGGTGCTAAATTAGCTGGCATGAAAGTTACTGGAGTATTTGATGAACATTCTAAGCACCAAACTGATATATTAAAAGAAGAATGTGATAATTACATATATAATTATGAAGATTTAATTTAAATTAAAATGACCACACATTAGTATTCATTTATCTAATTAATAGATAAAACACTAAAGTGTGGTCTTAATTTATGTTAACTATTTAAAACTTTCTTATTTATTTAAAAGAAATAATTAAGATCTTTTAACTTCATATTTAGCTTCAAGTTCTTTCATTACATCAACATATTTCTTTTCTTGGCTTTGTTGAATTAATTGTTGAACAATCTTATCTTTTACTTCATCAAATTCAGAAGTTTTTGGCTCATTTTTAGCATCTACTTTAATTAAGTGATATCCAAATTGAGTTTTAACTGGTTCACTTACTTTTTCTAAATCTAATGCAAAAGCAGCTTCTTCAAATTCAGGAACCATCATACCTCTACCAAATACTCCAAGACTTCCACCTTGTGCATTAGATGGGCATGTAGAATATTCTTTAGCAGCATCTTCAAAAGATAATCCTTCATTTTCTATACGATTCTTAATTTCATTACATAATTCTTCATTGTCAACTAATATATGCTTAGCAGATACTGTAGCTGGTTGTTCGAATTGTGCTTTATTTTCTTCATAATACTTCTTAGCATCTTCATCAGTTATTGTCACATCTGATAATACTTTGTTTATTGTCATTTGAGTAAGTAAGTCTTTTTCTACTTGAGCTAAACTAGCCTTATATTCTTCAGTTTCATCTAATTTCATTTCTTTTCCTAATTTATTCATTAATTCGAAAGAAATCATTTGTTCTAATAATTGTTTTTTCCCCATTTCAGAATTGAACATTGCTCTTTGTTCTTCAGGATATCTCATTATTATTGAATTTAAATCTTTTTCTGTGATTTCAGTACCAGAAATTACAGCTAACACTTTGTTTTCCATATCTATTTCTCCTTTTTTCTAATTGATACTTACAATTATAACAGATTTTTACCAATGTATATAGTTACATTTATTTATTGATTATATTTTTTTACTATTATATAATAATAATTATTATATAATTATTAGGAGGTTAAGTATGGTAGAAATTAATTCTGTAGTTCCTGATTTTACATTAATGGGTTCTGATAATCAAGAACATAAATTAAGCCAATATAGAGGCAAGAAGGTAGTTCTTTATTTCTATCCAAGAGATAATACACCTGGCTGCTCAACTGAAGCATGTGACTTTAGAGATAACAATAATACATTTATTGATAAAAATGCAATTATTATAGGTATAAGCAGAGATTCTTTAAAATCACACGCTAAATTCATTGAAAAATTTAATTTACCTTTCATCCTTTTAAGTGATGAAACAGAAGAAGTATGTAATCTATTTAATGTTATTAAAGAAAAAAATATGTATGGAAAAAAAGTTATGGGTATTGAAAGAAGTACTTTTATCATTAATGAAGAAGGTATCCTTGTTAAAGAATACAGAAAAGTTAAAGTAAAAGAACACGTATCTACAATCCTAGAAGATCTGGAATCACTATAAAAAATATTAATAAACAATATTTTAGTTAATAGTTAAAAGTTAATAGTTAGTAGTTAATGAAGAAATTCAAGTTAGCTAAATTAAAAAAATATATTATTTAGAAATTCTGTAGAGTTTCTAAATAAACTACTAACTCAAAACTATTAATTCCTAACTAATTAAATTGTTTCTAAATTTAATATTATTAATTTATACAAAAATAAAAGCACTAACATAAGTTAGTGCTTTTTCTTGGTGGCTCGACCAGGAATCGAACCAGGGACACGAGGATTTTCAGTCCTCTGCTCTACCGACTGAGCTATCGAGCCA
>NZ_JBCOAB010000101.1:0-2861 GCF_040227035.1 Clostridium sp. RTP31139st1_H3_RTP31139_211217 | reverse complement strand
GTATTATAGACAGCAAATGGACAATGCAAGGACAACCAGTAACCGACTAAGAACGGAGAACCAAGAACTAAAGACCGAAACCAAGGAATTGAAAAAAGAACTTGGTAAGATGAAAGACTTGTTCAATTCCGAACAACTGGAGGCTTTAAGGCATCATTTCCCAAACATATCAAAAGCTATGGAAGAGGGGAAAGACCTACTCAAGCAAATCACCAGAAGCAGAGGTTTCGGCATGGGTATGTAACCCCCCCCCGCCCCCAAAGGGGGAGCGACCAAACGGCAGCTTCACTCAATGGAGTGTTACGCCGTTCGGGTTCGGAAGAAATTTTGCAGGGTTCGAAAAACGGTTGTGTGCTTATTCGAAAAAAAGTTTATGGTGTGGGCGCTCGTCGGGACGGGTGGTCCCGCCCCTTGCCGCTGGGCGCTCCCCGACCGATGATTTTTTAAGTAGTTGATTATATGCCGTTTTTAGGGTATAATAAGAACTTAAGAAATAGAATAAGTTAAGTAGTTGATACTCAATATAGGGTATTTTCCATATTGGAAAATCTGATTTTCCATATTAGAAAGTCACTCTTTCCTATTAGATGTTAAAAAGGAAAATATATTTTGCTTTTTTATTGTATTAATGGAAATTTAAATATTCCTTTGTGGAAAATCAAATTATACTTTTTCACCGATATATAGAAAGTCAAATTTGCCTAAATAGAATGTTTATGGAAAATAAGAAAGTACTCAAATTAACCGATTTTCAAAAAAACGAAGAAAACCCCTTTATGAAACAAGCAATTGAAGGGATTGAAAATCACGTTGTTAAGAAATACAAAAGTAGTACGGGAAGTGATAAAAAAGCTGTAGTTGCTGTTGCTGATACAGATACAGGAGAAGTATTCAAAACCTCGTTTATCCGACAAATAGAAGTAGATGAAGAGCAATTTGCAAAACTATACCTTGCGAATTTTGCCGCTTTTTTCAATCTATCACAATCAGCTATTCGGGTTTTCGGGTATATTCTAACTTGCATGAAGCCTAAGAATGATATGATAATTTTCGATAGGCGAAAATGCTTAGAATACACCCAATACAAATCAGACAAAGCCATATACAAAGGATTGGCA
Organism: Clostridium sp. RTP31139st1_H3_RTP31139_211217; assembly: GCF_040227035.1. Taxonomy (NCBI): domain Bacteria; kingdom Bacillati; phylum Bacillota; class Clostridia; order Eubacteriales; family Clostridiaceae; genus Clostridium; species Clostridium sp. RTP31139st1_H3_RTP31139_211217. The sequence goes on along the minus strand of NZ_JBCOAB010000101.1, from coordinate 1,743 downwards.
GAGCTCGTACAAAGTGAAATCATAGCAAGAGGTCCAAACGAATATAATTGGTTCATTAATCCGTTGATTGTCTTTAATGGGGATAGGGTTTCATTTACAAAAACATACGTTCGGAAAAAGACTTTAGCTGCCCAAAAGAAAGAAGAAGCAGAGAAACGACAGTTATCACTTGGTTTTGATGAACTGTAACACTCCATTGAGTGAAGCTGCCGTTTGGTCGCTCCCCCTTTGGGGGCGGGGGGGGATAGATAAAGTTCCTCTATGTAAAGTTATAATGGGGGATGAAAGGCAAGGTTCGCTAACCTTACCCCGATTGTTTATGCTTCCCAGCATTCAATCTATCCCCGTTTATGGGTTTCTCTTTCACCCTACAAAGATAACCTCATGGGGGAAAAATGTCCAAGAATATGGGGTAAAAACTATCAAGTCGGTAGAAAATAAGTATCTTTGAAGTACATTTTTAGTAGAGGTACTGGTATGCCTAGACGAAGCAGATAGGCAAAAATAAAGCCGCTGGGGATGTCGGATGTCCGTCAATTAACTCCAGCGGCTTGTATTTTGGTAACTCTCCCGTATCGGTCAGCTACCGTTTGGTCAGCAACAAAGGTAGTACTTTATTGTCGCAAATCCAAATGTTTTCCCCTTTATTTGTGCATTTACAAAACATTCACTAACTTCGCACCTATGCAGTATGGTGATAGCACACTAGCACCCTAAAGGGTACGTGTGTAAGGGGACAAGCCCCCTTAACCCCCTGTCAGCCGGCTGTCACCGGCTGTTATCGATTGTCACAAAAATGTTAACTTATGGGAGCAACAAGTATTCATGTACAAGCAGTGAAGCCGGGGAGCGAGATTCACAACTTTAGGGAAAAAGAGTTGGACTATGTTCGTCCGGAACTTAGTCATTTGAATGAAAGCTGGGTTGGAGATAGCATCTCCCATCGGCTGGAGAGTGCGAAACAGAGATATTTCGATACGGTTGGGCAGAAGATGCAGACTAAAGCAGCACCCATACGGGAGGGGGTAATAGTAATCAAGCAAGAAACCACCATGCAGGAACTCCAGCAATTCGCTGCGGTCTGCAAGGAACGTTTCGGTATTGAAGCGTTTCAAATCCATATACACAAGGACGAAGGATACATGAACGCAAAGCAATGGACACCTAACCTTCACGCCCATGTAGTTTTCGATTGGACGCAGCCGAACGGGAAGAGTGTGCGTTTATCGCGTGATGACATGGCAGAACTCCAAACCATAGCATCTGAAGCACTGGGCATGGAACGTGGTGTTTCTTCTGATCGCAAACACTTATCGGCTATGCAGTACAAGACCGAATGTGCGAAAGAACAGCTTCAGGAACTATCCAACGATATATCCAGTGCGTTAGACAAGCACAAGGACGTGCAAAACCAGCTTCTTCAGCTTCAGAAAGAACTACGTTCCATTGAAACAAAGAAAAACGTCCAAAAACTCATTTCTAAGGCTTCAGAGAAGTTTTACGGCTTGATAGGGAAAACGGTTAACGATAGGGAAAAAGATGCCTTAAAAGCCAAAATAAAGGCTTTAGAGGGGGAAAATGAACAGCTATCCGATAGACTGGGAAAGGCTATACTTGAAAAAGAGCGAAACGGCACAAAGGTATTCAAAGCCGAGAACGACAAGGAGTATTATAGACAGCAAATGGACAATGCAAGGACAACCAGTAACCGACTAAGAACGGAGAACCAAGAACTAAAGACCG
>NZ_JBCOAB010000100.1:0-2885 GCF_040227035.1 Clostridium sp. RTP31139st1_H3_RTP31139_211217 | reverse complement strand
ATGTACTCCACATTTTTTTCTGTCATTTTATATTCTTTTCTTATTCTTGCCATATTACTTAACTCCTTTTCTTTTTTTATTAAGGTGTTTCCCCTCACTATATCTCACTCATAAACTAAAAAAAGTTTAATCAAATCCAAATATGAATTATAAAATATCTTAACTGGAAATTACACCTGTAGATATTTTATAAGAGCATAAAGAGAAACTGCTATCAAAATCCTTGATAGGCTAGGCAAAGCCTAGCGTTTCTGTGCTATCAAAAAAAATTCCAAACCGCCCATATCACGCCATATAAATGCCATATAAACGCCATATAAACTCCCATACCACTACATTATTTTTTATCAATAATCTTGTTTCTTTTCTTCCATTTTTTTATTCTTTATAAAAAAATGGAGCTACTGCTCCATAAATAAAATAATTCCCCTAAATATAAGAGTATTTTAAATCTCAATTTGTAAACATCATCTAAAAAAAATTTTTTCAAAAGGGCTTGGGCAGCTCTCCCAATAAATAAATTTAAAATTTGAGTAAAACTTAATTTTAAATTTATAGGAATTGTGTACACACTTCCTATGCTTGCTATTCTTCTGATACTTCTAAAACCTTATTTCTAAAATTAAATAAATTTTTAAAATACTTTTTCAAGACCTCGTTTAGATGGAATATGATAGCCATTTCTAACTTGTATAAAACTACCACATCCACACCTACATTTTATAAATATAATTGCTAATTCTTCTGTCTTAGGAAGTTTAAGTTTTTCTCCACACACTGGACATAAAAAATATTTCTTTTTTTCTAGCCTCATAAATTTCCCCTCACTAAAAAATACTCTATAAATCTACTTTGAAAAAATCTTAAAAAATTTTATTTTTTCATTTCTTTTTTGCTCCATTTTTTCTCTTAGATCTTGGAGCTTATTATCTACTTCTTCAAAATGTTCTGCTAAATATAACTGTTGTTCACTTTTTTTCTGCTCTTCCTTTAAAAGTATCTGACTATTTTCAATTAACTTATGCAATTCAGATATTTGTTTATCTTTTTCATCTAATTGCTTTTTTAAAACTTCATTTTCAGACTTTAAACTATTTAAATATTCTTTATTGAACTCTTTTAACTCAAGTTTAAACTCTTTAAAGTCAGTATTTTTAATACTTATATCAACATCTTCTCTATCAATATTTAAACCATTTAATGTATCATTATTAAAGTTTAAACCTTTAAATATTAAATTAATACCTTCATCTGAAATATAAGTAATACCTTTGTTTTTAACCACATACTTCTCTATTTCTTTTAACTTAATTTTATTATAAATACTAACTTTACTTAAACCAGTTAAAACTGATACTTCTGCAACACTCCTCAACATCCCTTAAACCCTCCATTTTAGAATAAACCCATAATTTAAGATTTCGATAAACAACTTAAAAATCCTATATAACGAAAAATAAGTTCTTCCTTCCAATATAAAAAAGAACAGGTTACGAAGTAACCCTATAATACAAGCTGAAAAAAAATTGCACCTATTATTTCTTGAAAAAATTAATTACATACTCTATAATCAAAAGAGCAAGGCTATATTAAACCTTGCTCTTTTAAGAATTTAACGTCATTTACACATGTGCGTTTAGATATTTTTAATAAACTATATATTTCTTTTTGACTAAGACCTTCTGCTAAAAGGTCTTTTATTTTTTCTCTTCTTACCTTTACTTCTTCTTTTTTAGATAGCTTTCCTTCTTCTTTTAATTTTTCTTGATATTTCTTTTTGTTATACTCATTATTTCTTCTTTTATATTCATTTTTAGAAATTATTGTACTCATTTTAGTTTCTTCATATTCTGTAATTTCTAAGAGCTCTATTAAAGTATCATTCTTATACTTATATTCTTTATTTTTATCTAAATAACACTTTTCAGCACTCCTAGTTGCCCTTATAACCTCATTTTCTTTTAAAGGTGCTATAAACATACTATTTAACTCTAAAACGTCTTCTAAGGCCTTCTGGACGTCTTCTGTGAAACTACATAGATAATACCTATATAAAAATAATATTATTTCTCTATGTCCTTTTAAATCATATTCGCGAAGTTCACATAATTTTGTTATGTCTTGTATTCTTGCATAATATAAACTTCGCTCTCTATAAATATAATTTATTTTTTTCGAGCGCCCTTTTTTCTTTTCTTTTGGCTTTAATTCAGGAAGAAACTCTTTTTGTATTTCTCTTAAATCATAAATATAGTCGTATTCATCTATTATACTTACTACTGTTTTAGATTTTGAATTAATACTTCCTGGTACTCTTAATATTCTTGTTGCATCTAAAGCTTGTCTATCTGCTCCAAATTCTTTTAATTTATTATATAAATATTCTTCTATAGCCTTCCATAATGGCAATGCTTTACTTGGCACTTTATTTATCAACCATATTAACGCTAATCCACGACCACTATCTAAAATATAATTAGTTGCTGGAATTGTTTTATTGAAATAATTCTCCTCTAAATTCATTATTATTTGCTCTTTTGTGAATTTAGTTTTATAGTAATCCAAATCTATAAATAAAGCATTTAACTCTTTTATACATTCTAATCTTCTATATGGCTTAAAAAATGTATTCAATGTTATATATATGTTTTCTTCTGTTAAGTCTGTTTCTTTAAGTTCTTTATATTTATAATGCCACTGACTATATCCATTTTCATCTATACAACTTCTCGTGATCCACCCTTTACTATTTCCATGAACCTTATCTATATATTCTACTTTATTCTTTTTTATTGCTTGTCCCACTAATTCACCTCCTTTGTTCGACAACTAATTATATCATACTTTTCTATATTTACTAAAATCTATAACTTTCCCCATTTCCT
>NZ_JBCOAB010000099.1:0-2921 GCF_040227035.1 Clostridium sp. RTP31139st1_H3_RTP31139_211217 | reverse complement strand
ATTCCAAATCTACCAACTAATCATACAAAAAAAGAGTAGATAGATTTGTTTTTTACACAAATCTATCTACTCTCCCTTGATTCCAGATAATTTGCTAAAGATTATAAACTCACTATGTTCAAACATATAATCTTCTTCACACAAATTATCTTCCATCAATTATTAAATTCTACGGTTCAATTTCAATATTCCCTTCAATATAATATTTCTTTTTTCTATATATGCATAGTAAAGTAAATTATAGTTGCAATCGCCATACCACTACTTTAATTATAAACATTACTAATATTACATTTGCGTTTTTTTAATTATCAGATATGCGGTTTTAGTCACAATCCAATTTGAATTAATAACTTTATACTATTTTATAGTTCTAAATTCAAAGCCTTGGCTTTGTAAGTACTCTATTATTCTTGGAAGAGCTTTTACTGTTTCCTCTTTCCCATATGTATCATGCATTAAAAGAACTACACTATCTGCATTAGGTCCTAAAGCTTCTACACTTTCTTTAGTACATTGTACTAATTCATCAGCATTTTTCATTTTCCCTTCAGCATCTTTATTTAATGCATTCCAATCAACATTATAGTATCCATTCTGTTCCATAGCTTCCTTCATTGCAGTACGACCTTCCCATGACCAATATCCACCCGGCAATCTAATAACTCTTGTTGAGAAATCTTCACCTAATACTGCTTTCATTGAATTTTGACTTTTCTCAAGATCTGATACAATATTATTTACATTCATAGTTCTATTAGGATATAAATATGAATAATCGTGACCATATGTATGATTTGCTATTGCATGTCCTCTTTTAACTTCTTCTTTTAATATTTCTTTTGCTTCATCGCTCTTATCTATGGATGAACCTAAAACAAAAAATGTTGCTTTAACATTATATTTATCCAATATGTCTAATACTTGTGGTGTATTTGTTGTTGATGGTCCATCATCGAAAGTTAAATAAACTACCTTTTTACCATCAGTTCTTACTGGATAATGTTTTGTTCCATTTAAAAGCCCTTTAGTGTTTTCAGCAACCATTGCAGCATCATCAGCATTAGGGTCTTCTTCAAATGATAAGTAACCACTATTATCTAATTTATTTTCTTCTACTTTATCTTTATCATCTGATTGATCTTTATTATTTTCTACTTCATTTTCATTATTAGATTCTGTATTATTACTTGTCCCATTTTGATTTTCATTAGGAATTGTAATTTGTAACTTTTGTTCTTCATGCTTTGGTATAAATTTAATACATAAAACTATCGACACTGCTATTAATATACTCCCCAATATAATCGCTACTTGTCTTTGTTTTCTTTTCTTCTTATTTCGCTTCCTCATTCTTTTACCCATCCTTTGCTGACATCCCTTCACTGATTTATATTTTATTTTAAGTTTACTTAATATATAAACATTTTCTCCTCACTACTAATATACAATATAACTATAGTCGAATTCGTTACAAAAGTGTTACAAATAAATAAAATCTAAATACAATAATATTTATTAGACTTTTTACCTTTAAATAAAGTTCCAATAATTATATTTTTATAAAAAAATAAAAGGATAAGACAAAACTTATCCTAATTTTTAATCTGCATTAATTTCTATTATTTAATTGTTCTAAATTCAAATCCTTTATCTTGTAAGTATTCTATTATTTGAGGTAATGCTTTTACTGTCTCTTCTTTTCCATATGTATCATGCATTAGAAGAACAACACTATCTGCATCTGGGCCTAATCTTTCTATATTTTCCTTAGTTTTTTGAACTAATTCATCAGCAGTTTTTGCAGCTCCCTGCGCATCTTCATTTAATGCATTCCAGTCAATATTACAATATCCAGTTTCGATCATCTTATCTCTCATAGGTGTACGACCTTCCCATGACCAATATCCACCTGGAAATCTAATAACTCTCGTTGAAAAATCATCACCTAATATTTCTTTCATTATATCATTATTTTTCTCAACATCTGATACAATATTATCTACATTCATAGTTCCATTAGGATATAAATAAGCATAATCATGTCCATATGTATGATTTGCTATAGCATGTCCATTTTCAGCAATATCCTTTAGTACATCTTTCTCACCATTTCCGGCTTCTAACATCTTCCCTAAAACAAAAAATGTTGCTTTAACATTATATTGATCTAATATATCTAATATTTGTGGTGTATTTGTCGTTGATGGTCCATCATCAAAAGTTAAGTAAACTACTCTTTTACCATCTGTTCTTACCGGATAATTTTTTGTTCCATTTAAAAGCCCTTTAGTATTTTCAGAAACCATAGCTGCATCATCTGCATTAGGATCATCCTCTAATTTTATATAATTAACATTGTTTTTTGAGTCAACTTCTAACTCTTCTCCAACTACTTGATCATTTTGAACTAATTCATCTTCTTTATTAGACTCATCTAAACTACCATTTTCTTTATTACTCGCTATACTTTCTTTTAAAGTACTATTTTCTTTTTTAGGAATAAACTGTACTCCTATTATTGTTACAGCAACTACTATCACACATATAATTAAGACAGTAATATTTTGCTTTTTAATTGTATCCATTTTACTTCTCTTGCTATTATACTTTTTCCCTATCATTATTTTCCCCCCTACTGATATAATTACCGCACTTACTATAATAACATATGATTCAATATTATTCCAAACCCTCTTTCAGTAAAATTAATTAGTAATTTTTTCATCAAATATGTAAAAACAAGAAAATCCTACTCTATGGACTGTTAGTTTTATTACACTTATAAAGTTATAAATGTACTTAAGTTTATTAGAGTATACTCATAAAATATACTGATATAATATAAGATAAATTACAATATCAAGTGCAACACTAATTAATTGCAAAAAAAATAACCCATACGGGTACGTTCATGTTAA
>NZ_JBCOAB010000098.1:0-3117 GCF_040227035.1 Clostridium sp. RTP31139st1_H3_RTP31139_211217 | reverse complement strand
TCTTTGTTTTAAGACTCTCAAAAGAATTGCTGGTTTACTTTAACTATATTCTGTTCAATTTTCAAAGACCATTTACTTCGTCGCCCTCAAGCGACTTTCTCATCTTATCATTTATTACGATTCATGTCAACACTTTTTTTAAAAGTTTTTGTTATGTCTCGTAATTGACAATGACTATCTTATCACTTCAAAAGTTAGTTGTCAACAACTTATTTTTATAAGTTTTTTAACCACTTCATCATCAGCGACGTGTTTTATATTAACACTATTAATTAAACTCGTCAATAGATTTATATAAATTTTCTACAATATTTTTTATCTTTACTCCTTCTGCTGTTTCCAATATCCTTACCGGTCTTCCCCCTAATAAATACACAATGTCTGATAGCTTTATTATTTCATCTATACTATGTGTTACTAATATAATAGTAACTATACTTTTTTTTCTTAACTCCATTACTAAGTTAATCATTTCATGTTTGCTTTTAATATCTAATGATTTAAAAGGTTCATCCATTAATATTATATCTGGACTTCCTATTAACGCACGTGCAAAATTTATTCTTTGTCTCATTCCTCCACTAAGTTCATTAGGATAACTATTTTTAAATTCTATCAATCCAATATCTTTTAAAATCTTATCAATTTCTTTTTCTATTTTTTCTTTATCAAAGTACTGTTTTGCAATAATTTTTAAATTAACATATATATTTTCCCAAGGAATTAAATTATCATTTTGAAAAACAAATGCTATTTTTTTATTTTCAAAACAATATTTTTGAGAAATATAATTTAATAACGTTGTTTTGCCACATCCTGACTTTCCAATAATACAATTTATCTTTCCTCTTTTAAATTCTATATTAAAATTTTTATATATTTCATTATCATTATATTTAAAATTTATATTTTTTATTATCATTCTTACCTCATTTATTAAAACTCTTATCCATTATAAAATCAAAAATACAAACTATCAGTGCTATTATAATCATCCATGCGATAACTGCAGCAGTATTTAACTGTATCTTTTCAAATTGTATATTAGATCCTATGCCATATTGTGGCTGAGAATATACCTCACCAGATATAACAACTTTAAATATTAAGGATATTGTTGAAGTCAATATCTTTTTAATTTCTATATAAATCACAGGCATTATTACAAATCTTAGTTTATCACTCCTTGATACTCTATAAACTCTAACCATATGTAATAATCCCTCATCTATATTAAGTAATGAATTTAAAGTTGCCTCATAAAAAATAGGAAATGAAATTACTATACCTATTATCGTTGGTGCAAAATCTTTAGACGTCCATATTAATAATAATACTATAAATGCCATAGTCGGTATTGCCTTTAAAAATACTGTTATTGGATATAAAAAATTATATATAAATTTACTAAAATAACTCCCAATGCCTAAAATTACTGCAATTATTATAGATACTATAAAACTTTTTATACATCTAAAAATGCTATTAAATACTAACCTTAAAAACTGTTCTCTTGATATTATTCTATGCATCTCATTTAAAACATCAAAAAAAGAAGGCAAAAGTAGCCTATTATTAAAACTAATAGCTACCACTTGCCAAACTAATATAATCACAGCAATAGAAATCATTAAATATTTTTTATTTCTTAATGAATATTGCGTCATACCCTCCATTTTCTCCTTTATTATTTTCATCTATAATAGAAAAATATGTTTCATATTCTTGTTCACAATTTTCTATTTTTGTAAAAGCTAAATTACTATTTTTCATTGATTTATCAATTACATCTTTATTTACAGTTATATCAAGTTTTTCACACTGTTCTGCTGCTAACTCAGGATTATTTATTGCCCAATCCTCAGATTCAATAAATTTATTTATAATTTCATCATATAATCCAGAATCTTTTATCGTATTATAAAACTCTTCTTTAATTAATAATGTTGATTGTGGATATCCATTTTCAACATCATGTACTTTTTTCCATTCATCATTTAAATTACATATGATTTTTATATTTTCATTTTTAGCCATTACAGTTGATAGCACCGGCTCTGGTAACACTGCATACTTAGCTTGTCCGCTCATGACCAACGGTGCAAGCTCTGATGCTGCTCCAACATATGAAAAAGTAATATTATTCTCATTAACATTATTATTTTGTAATATATCTTTAAATACTATATCAGGTGTAAGACCTTTTCCTGTATTATATATTTCACATCCCTCTAAATCTAATAAGCTGTCTACTTCTTCTGTTGACACTAAATATAATGATCCCCATCCAATAGTTCCTGCAATCTTATAACCTAAATCTTTCTTATATGCTTGTAATGCCAGATTTGAAGGAACTATAGCCAAGTCAGACTCACCCTTCATTAATTCTGATAAAAGCGTATCTGTTGTCTTTTCTATAGAGCAATTTATAGTAATCTCTTCATCATTTGATTCATCAGATATTAAATTGCTTATTGCTATTGCTGGTAATCCATCTGGACATATTAATGTAGCACTTATATTTTCCTTAGTGATTTTATTATCCTTTTGACCACATGATACTAATAGTACTGAAAATATTACTATTGATATAATACTTAATATTTTTTTCATTTTAATCACCTCGCACTAAATTTTACCATATTATCATATTTACTTCCATATATTTTCATTTTATCATACTACTTCCTTATAAAAATTAATTGTTATTTATATATTTCATATAATAAAAAATGAATTTATCTAACTCTGTTTAATCTATTGGCACTCTTTATTGCGTCTTAGTATAAAGAATTTAACGGAATATTAAAACGCTACTTTTTCTTAACAAGAAAGATACCTAGTATAAACTAAGTATCTTCTTACGTTCAACATCCATCGTGACAATTTTTAATACTTCGATTAACCTTCACTAAATTGTACGAAAAGTGAATATTATATCTTTTGCCTCTCCCAGTGGAAAAACAACACGTTGCTCTTTATCCTTTAACTATAATTTAATATAACAAAAAAAGATACCTAGTATAAACTAAGTATCTTCTTACCTGGCAACGTTCTACTCTTCCACACAGTCCCCCGTGCAGTACCATCGACGCTGTAGAGCTTAACTTTCCTGTT
>NZ_JBCOAB010000097.1:0-3419 GCF_040227035.1 Clostridium sp. RTP31139st1_H3_RTP31139_211217 | reverse complement strand
AGGAAATGGGGAAAGTTATAGATTTTAGTAAATATAGAAAAGTATGATATAATTAGTTGTCGAACAAAGGAGGTGAAGTGATGGGACAAGCGATAAAAAAGAATAAAGTAGAATATATAGATAGGGTTCATGGAAATAGTAAAGGGTGGATCACGAGAAGTTGCATAGATGAAAATGGATATAGTCAATGGCATTATAAGTATTTAGAACTAAAAGAAACAGATTTAACAGGAGAAAACATATATATAACATTAAATACATTTTATAAACCATGTAGAAGATTAGAATGTATAAAAGAATTAAATTTTGTATATATAGATTTAGATTATTATAAAACTAAATATACAAAAGAGCAGGTAATAATGAATTTAGAGTCAAATTATTTTAATAAAATAATACCAGCAACAAATTATATTATAGATAGTGGCCGAGGATTAGCATTATTATGGAATATAAATAAAGTACCAAGTCAAGCATTACCTTTATGGAAAGCAATCCAAGAGTATTTATATCATCAATTAAAAGAGTTTGGAGCAGATAGACAAGCTTTAGATGCAACAAGAGTATTAAGAGTACCAGGAAGTATTAACTCAAAATCAAAAACAGTAGTAAGTATAATAGATGAATATGACTATATTTATGATTTAAGAGAAATACAGAAAGAGTATCTTCCAGAGCTAAAACCAAAAGAAAAGAAAAAAGGTCGTCCAAAGAAAGTAAACTATGTTTATAGGGAAAGAAGTTTATACTTTGCAAGAATACAAGACATAACAAAATTATGTGAACTTCGAGAATATGATTTAAGAGGGCATAGAGAAATAATATTATTTTTATATAGGTATTATCTTTGTAGCTTCACAGAAGACGTCCAAAAGGCGCTAGAAGATGTTTTAGAACTAAATAGTATGTTTATATACCCTTTAAAAGAAAAAGAGGTTATAAGGGCAACTAGAAGTGCAGAAAAGTGTTATTTAGATAAAAATAAAGAATATAAATATAAGAATGATACTTTAATAGAGTTATTAGAGATTACAGAAATTGAAGAAACATATATGACAACTATAATTTCTAAAATGGAATACAAGAGAAGACATAGAGAAAGAGAAAAAAATAGATATATAGAAAAATTAAAATTAGAAGGGAAGATGTCTAAGAAAGAAGAGCTTGAGCAAATTAGAAAAAAAATAAAAAGCCTTCGTGCAAAAGGCTTTAAAAATAAAGAGATTTGTATTGAGCTTGATTTAGCAGAGTCAACACTCAAAAGACATATTACTTATATGAAAAAGAATGGGTTATTAAAATAACCCGTTCTTTTTTTATTTCAAAATCAAACTTATTATATATTAAAAATAAAAAAAAAAAAAGGCTCATTTTTTCTGCGCTTGTATTATAGGGTTACGTAGTAACCTGTTCTATTTTTAGAACAGGTTTAGGGGGTTATCGTTTATGGTTAAGCTACGTTAGCTTATGTAGCCTAGTGTGTTGAGTTACCCAAAACGGCAAGGTGAGAAGTGTTAGTATTTTTAATTTAGAGGATTTTAAAGAGTTTTAAAGAATACATTAAAGTAGTTTAATCTTTTAGAAATGAGGTTTTAGGCTATGTTAAGGACAGTTGAAGAAACTGCTATTCAATTAGGAGTGAGCAAAACTACAATTTATAATAAACTTAAGTTGAAAGAGTATAAAGCTAGGATAGTTAAGAAACAAGGAAAATCAATGGTTGATGACAGTTTATTCAACTTGATTCAAGAAGGTTTAAAAGTTAAAAATGAAGTTGAAAATAAAGAAATTGAGAATGATGTAAATGCAGAGACTTCAATAGATGAAGATGGTTTATTAAATTTGAATAAAGAGTTAATTGATAATTTATTAGAGCAACTTAAAGAAAAAGATAAACAAATATCTGAATTACATAGGTTAATTGAAAATAATCAGATACTTTTAAAGGAAGAGCAGAAAAAAAGTGAACAACAGTTATATTTAGCAGAACATTTTGAAGAAGTAGATAATAAGCTCCAAGATCTAAAAGAAAAAATGGAGCAAAAAAGAAATTATAGGAAAAGCCTTTTTAAGATTTTTTCAAAGTAGCTCAAAAGTAATAAGTTTTAAAAATTTTTTTAACTAATGATAAATAATATTCAAACTAAAAAAATAATCAATGGGCAAGGAGACGCTTATAAAAAAAATTAATGTCAGCAAATTTGGCTTTACTTTGTAGTAACCATTTAGAAGTCATTAATTTTTTTATAAACCTTGATTATTTTTTTATTCATTTCTTCAGAAGTGATTATATACTATTTGTTTAAAAAGTTCAATTTGCAAGTTGAATTTTTTATACTCTCAAATTTTCAGTCTATATGGAGGAGCTTATACTATAGGTCTATTTGTTGAGTGCATAATTATATCCTTCAGATTATTGCAGTTTTTTCTTTATTTTTTCATTTTGTTCTTATTTTTATTTTATATAGTGATAAAAAATAGAATATATTGAAATATATTACAACGTTTATTATAATTAAATTGACATAATATTGATGGAGGGGAATTTATGAATAAAAAAATATTTGCATTACTTTCTGGTATAGTTTTAACAACTTCTTTAATTAATATTGAAGTATCAGCAGAAGTATTAAATTTTCAAGATAATCAACTAGACGTAAATTATGAAAATACAAATAATAATTCATCAAATGAGAATGTTATAGTAAGAGAGTTTATAGCACTTTCAACTAATGAATTTGCTAGGGCTGGAGATGCATGTGAATTAGTTTATTATAGTTCTACTTATATTAAATGTACTAATAAAAGTACAGGAAAAGTTTTTACATGTAATCCAACAACTAGTTATGTTGGATATGGTTATTCTAATTCATCTGGCTCAGTTGGATGTTTACAAGGAATGTTTAATTATTTAGGAGCTGGCCTAGCGGTAGATGGTTTGTTTGGACCAAAAACTTATCAAAAAATAATAGAGTTTCAACAAATGAATAGCAATATTTTAACTGTTGATGGAATAGCAGGTCCAAAAACTTTTGCATGGGCTGTAGAATCAGTTTTTGGAGTTGTACAACCTATAAGTGGTGAATAGCTTTATATTAAAAATAAAATCCAAGTTTCAAAAAATATTTTTTGAAACTTGGATTTTATTTTTTGATAAAGAAAATAATAATTATTCTGATACTCTTATTAAACAGTCTAAATCATACTCTTTCATAAATTCATCTAAGATATTTAGACCAGTATTGATGTTATAATCATAATTATTTTCTTCAATAAAGTTTTGTAAAGCAGTATCATAATTTTCGCTAGTAACAATATCTTGGTCAGTTATATTATTGCTAATTTCAATAGTGCTTAGATTGGTAGTTTCTTTTGTGGTGGTTTGAGCTGAAGGAGAACTTAAGAATGTTGTAGAATAA
>NZ_JBCOAB010000096.1:0-3549 GCF_040227035.1 Clostridium sp. RTP31139st1_H3_RTP31139_211217 | reverse complement strand
CCATTATTAGGACAAAATTTCTTATCTGTGGCTAAATTTGCTCATAAAAATGGGTTTAAGCTTGGTTTATCTACTAATGCCACACTTGTAAATGAGGAGTTCGCTAAAGTTGCTAGTGAATTAGATATACATGTTCAGATTTCAATTGATGGTCCTAATAAAGAAACAAATGATTTTATTCGTGGTTCAGGAACTTGGGATAAAGCCATTTCAGCTATAAAGTTACTTCAAAAATATAATGTTCGTCTACAAACTAATATGGTTTTTCACAAAGGAAACTTACATCTTATACCTGATTACATATATCTAGGTAAAGAACTTGGTATTACAGATTTAAGATTAATACCTTTAATGGAAATGGGACGAGCTAAAGAAAATCTTGAATTTTCAAAATTAGAAGATATGGTTGGCATAATTATTGATCTAATAAAAAAAGATCCATCTACAATTCCTTATATACAATCTACTAATTTTATGGGATTAGTCCTAAATGCAAGAATAACTAATAGAATGATTGGATGTGGAACTGGTATAATCACTGTGATTCTAGACCCTAAAGGAGACATTTATCCTTGTATGAATAATTACAATCCTAAATTTAAAATATGTAATGTATTTGATAAAAATTTAGAAGAAAAATTTTTTAACTCCCCAGTCAGAAATGAATTTGCTTCATTAAATATTAATAGTTTAAACGAAACATGTTCTAAGTGTGATTTTAAGTATCTCTGTGGTGGATTATGTAGAGGAGAAACTTTTTCTATTACCAAAGATATTAAAAGTCCTCATCCATATTGTGAAGAGTGGAAAAAATCTATAATAAAAATATATTGGCTTTTAACTGAATACCCAGAATTAGGTAAAGAAAAAGTTGAAAAAGTTCTTAATGAGATGACTCCATTTACTTTTAATAATTGTTAATACGATAAAAAAGATAGTTTCTATCTTTTAAAATAAATATATTTTTAAAGGAGGATTATTTATGTTATTAGCTAGACCATTAATTGGTACAAGAGAAGATAGTTTTACTGAAGTTTATGCTATGTCTAACTACAAAGAATATTAATTTTTATTAATAGGAACAGATTTATTCTGCTCCTATTAATTTTTTGTAATTTATAGGAGAATATTATGCAATTAAATTTAACAAAAAATTTTATTTTTTTTCTTATATCAAATACAATTTCTTCTTTAGGTGATTATATATATGATATTGCAATTATTGTTTATTTATATCAAGAAACAGGCTCATCCTTAGTTTTAGGTAGCTTTTTTATTTTCCAATTTGTACCTACTTTAATATTCACTCCATTTATAGGTACATTAATTGATAAATTAGATAAAAAGAAAATTATTATTTTTACAAATATACTAAGAGGATTAACACTAATAACTCTATTATTTAATATATCTACTCAAACTATATTTTTAACAACATTAATATTAGGAATATGTGATGAACTAAATAGAGCAACAAATAATTCTATTATCCCTCAAGTAGTTGAGACTAACCAAATTACAAAAGCTAACTCAATCTTATCAATATTAGACTCTTCTACTATGATCATAGGTCCAATAATAGCAAGTTTTTTATTATCTACTACCTCTATAAATGGAAGTATAATCATAAACGCTTTATCTTTTTTACTTTCTGGAATAATTATTAGCTTAATAAAAATAAATAACATTCATATTACAATAAAAAAGGAAAACTTCTTTTATGAAGTAAAAAAGGGATTAAAAGTTATTTTTAAAGATGCATTTGTTAAAAATATTATTATAATTTGGGGATTACTGTTGATTGGAGTAGGGATTACAGGTTCATTTATAGTTATTCTTGTAACTGACTATATGGGACTTCCATATGCATCATATGGTTGGCTTACTGCTGCTGAAGGTGCTGGAATTGCTATTAGCTCTTTATTTATAATAAAAAATAAAAATATAAACACTGTTAATCTCACAATATATGGCTTGTTTTTTTTGGGAATAGGCACATTAATAACAGCACTATCTAGTAATATAATAATTGTTATATTTGCCTATTTAATTATAGGTTTTGGAGCTTCAACTGCTCCTATTGGAATACGTTCTTTACTACAAATAAATATATCTAAAAATATGATAGGACGTGTTTTTACTTCTGTTAGATTTATTGTAACTAGTCTTAGAACATTATCTATCTCTATTTTTAGTGTTTTAGCTGGTTATATTAACTTAAGGTTTATATTTGTTATTGCTGCCTCTATAATATTTTTATCAAGTTTTATTGCACTATCTGTAAAAAATACTTTATCAACATCAACTATTATTGATTAACTTAATTAATAAAAATACAGAAATGAAAAAACTGCGCAGAATTAAGCTTCTACGCAGTTTTTTTATTTTTATATTTTAAATTTTACGGTTTTAAGCCATTTATAAGGGGTGAAAACACCCCCCTAAGTTTAGCTCCAGTAAACTTTAACGTAAAATCGTATTTTTAACACTTTAATTATTTGTATTTATGTTAATAAATTAATTAAATAACATTTCGTTTAATAATTAATTTATTAACATTATTGTTCGTTAATTATTTTATGAACAGTAGCAACACTACAATTCATATCTTTAGCAATAGCTCTGTAACTTTTACCTTGTAATCTTAACATTTTTACTCTAGCCTTTTGTTCTTCAGTAAACATTTCTTTTCTTCCAGCACCACGTTCATTTTTTAATTTATTAACAACATTGTTGCTTTTTAATTCTTCAATTTCCTTCAGCAATTTTTGTATGGTATCTCTATCCCTTTTAATAGTATCATCTTTAGATTTAGTGTTTATTTCATTTAATCTTATAATAGCCTTTAATTTTTCAATTTCCTTGACCATCTGATGATATATTGGACTATTTTCAAATTTATCGTCGGGTTGCATTTGTGATATTTTATTATGTAATTCAACATTAATTTTATTCTGTTCATTTAAACGCTTTTCTAAATCTGTAATTATTACTTCTAAGCCTTTAATAGTTTTTCTTGCCACTATAATCACTCCGTTAGTTAATTAATTTATTAGCTTAATAATAGCATTTTTCTAATTGTTGTTCAACAATTAATTTAATAACAAATTAAATTTAAATTTCTCTACTAAAAATAAAAAAAAGTGAAATTTCGTGCGGTATACATAAAATTTCACTTTTTCATTGTTCTATTTTACTGCTTTTAACTTTGCAATATCAGCCCAGTTACTAGCTGTTATTACTTCGACATTAGTAACATCTTTCTTGATCGCTTCAACATCAATTTTTATCTGTTGAACTGTATCTGTTATTTGGGTTCTAAATTCTAATAAATCAGCAGTTTGCTCAACCACTCCATCAATTTTATTTTCAAGTCTTTCTTGACTCTCTTTTAACCCTTTAATATCTAATTGAATAGACTTTAAAATTTCTAATATTTCTTTTTCCATATACTATTTCTCCTTTAAATTTCTTTAAGTTTTAGTTTACTTAATCATTATATCATAAAAGGACACCTTTAAAGATGTCCTTTACGGAGCAAATCTTCTA
>NZ_JBCOAB010000095.1:0-3592 GCF_040227035.1 Clostridium sp. RTP31139st1_H3_RTP31139_211217 | reverse complement strand
TCGACAACTAATTATATCATACTTTTCTATATTTACTAAAATCTATAACTTTCCCCATTTCCTTTTTAATTTCTTTATTTCTACTAAAATTTTCTCCTATTTCATTAATTTTTTCCTTTTCCCTTTTCTTTTTTAATCTTTCTTTAAACGCATTTATTGTCCTTTCTACAATTTCATCACTTAACTCTATGTACTCAAATGTTTGCTTATCTAAATATTCATATCTCCCATTTTCACTCCCTAAAACATATTCCACATAATCCTCCAACAACTCTTCATCTGACATTCTTTTATCATAATATCTTAAATAATGATTTATACTTCCACTTATTTTCATCCATAGTTTTTTTCGTCCATATTCTCCTCCATATATTTAATTTTTATTTTATATTAACTCATTTTTTTTTACTTATATCAAATTTTAATGTTTACTATTTACCTATTAATTTGCTCTATATTTTATGTAAGGAGGTGTTTATTATGGATTCAGAGTTATTTAATTTTCTAACAACTCAAGGTATTTTTGCTTTGTTATTTGGCTATTTATTGCTATATATTTTAAAACAAAACCAAATTAGAGAAGAAAATTATCAAAAAATAATTCAACAACTAAATGAAGTTCTTCCAACTATAAAAAATGATTTAGAAAACATAAAAAACATATATTAAAAAATTAATATATGTTTTTTATTATGTTAAGTACACCTTTTTCAATTTACTTATAGCTCTATTCTTAACTTGACTTATTGCTTGTCTTGATTTTCCTGTCTTTTTAGCCACTTCTGAAACACTATATCCATTAAGCACAACCATCTTTATTATTTTTTTCTCATAGTTATTTAGATTCTTAATCGAATCTACAACTTCAATATTACTTTCTATAAAATTATAACCCCATACTCTATCTTCACAATTGTAGTCCTCATTATTTTTTCTTCTATCATTTTTTTTTGATAATCTTATGTACTCATTTTTTAATGATTTAGAAAAATAAGATAATACTTGTTTATCTTCATAATTAACAATTGATAATTCATCTATATTATTTATAAGCTTTATTAAAAAAACATATAAATCTTGCTTAGTATCTTCTCCATTTAATTTTCTTGAATATTTATTTATTATGTTATCAAAAATAGCTAATATATCTAACATACTTTCATCTTTATTATTTTTTTTTACATCTATAATTTTAAAAATAAATTCTTTATTCATTAATTCCCCTCCTACTTTTAAAAAGAAAGGAATTATATAATAGTAAATATAGAATTTTTCTACAAATTTATACATTTTTTTATTATTTTATATATTTTTTAGATTATTAATTATTTTTTATTTGTTAATTTTAGAAAGATACTAAATACAGTTAAAAAGTTCACTTAGATATGTTTATATTAAGATTAGATAGTTTATCTAGTTAACCAAATTATTTAAATGTTTACTTTAATCATATTATTTACTTTATATATTATGAAGGAGGTGAACAAAATGGATACTGATCTATTTAACTTTTTAACAACCCAAGGAACTTTTGCTTTATTATTTGGATATCTTCTACTATACATTCTAAAACAAAATCAAATTAGAGAAGAAAATTATCAAAAAATCATCCAACAACTCAATGAAATTCTTCCTAAAATAAAAAATGATTTGGAAGACATAAAAAAACAGATATCGAAAATCTAATATCTGTTTTTTTAATTTAAAAAAAACTATGTTTTTGTCCTTGAAGTTTTTTAAGAAACTTAGAAGATATTAAAAATTTAATATCTCATTTTTTACTTATTTTATCTTTTAACCTTATTTACTTTTTTATTATTTTTATGTTTACAAATATATTAATTCTTTCTTTATAATTAACGACTAGTCACTTATCAAACAAATTTAAAGGAGATTATATTTATGGAAACAAAATCTTATGTATGTGATATGTATACAATCGTTAATTTACTAAAAAAAGTAGAAAGTATAGTTAAAGATTATTATTCTGGAACTTTAGTTAATAATCGTACATTAGGCAAAGCAACTCTTACATTATGTAGATGCTATGAATATCATGGAACTAAGTGGAACATTGCAGCAGGATTAATAGATCAAAATTTAGTTAGAGTTATGGAAACTAAGGATCCATATACAGCCAATATACTAAAACAACATGTTGTATTAACAGACAGTAAGAATAATAGTATAGACTTTAGACATCTTTGTGCTACTTTAGATGGATATTTAAAAGAAGATTCTCCAATTCCAAAAGAATGGAATGGTTGGCAAGGTGATCTTACAACATTTACTAATGAAATTCTAGCAAAAACTAATAATTCAAATGACTTTGACTACTTAATATCAGTATCTAAAGACTGGTTAGGAAATCCTAATAGTAGTTTTCCTAAGGAAGATATTAATTCTGATATTGATGCTGAAAATATTTATAGAGACTTATTAAAAAATTCTTTTAATATCTCAGAGGCATTCAGAAATTATTATTATAATAATAGGAATTCTAGTAGATTTAGTATTTTTATAACCGCCTTAGGTGGAAGAGATGAAGCATTCCAAACCTTAATGGAAGGGCCTTCAGACCTTATATATTTAGGAATAGGTGACTATCCTGGTGCTGGAAAAATACCTACATCTATTCAAAAAGGAGCCATTTATGGTACATTGGCTGATTTTGTATTAGCTAGAATAGATAGTTCAATAACATAAAATAACATCTTACTAATAAAAACTCACTCAAAATTAACTAAATTTTGAGTGAGTTTTTACTCATATAAATATTCTATACCTATCTATTTATATTTATATTTACATTTAAATCATATTTTTATAAGAAATATACATTATTTAACTATTTCATAAAAAATATCTTCTGAAAATTTTACTTCAAAAATTTCATCTTTTTGCTCATCACCAGATATAGTAATTGTAACATTATAATCATCATCCCATTTTACATAAAAATTAGATTCATCTATTGCTCCACCATCATTATATATTTTAGTATTTATAATTTCTTGATTAAATATTCCTAGTACTTTATTATTTCTACAGTATATTTTTATTGAAGAAGGTCCAAATAATGTAGCATATTTAGCTTTAATACTAATAAAATTTTTATTTGTTGGTGAATAAAACTTATCAGAATATATAGTTTTATTAAATGTTGTATAAATAAATATTAAAATTAATGAAATTATAATTATTAAATATATTTTTGTTTTTTTTGACACTTTACATCACCCCCTTAATTTAAATAACTGAAACTCAATTTAAATAGTTAAATTTTATCATATTTGATATATAAAAACAATTATGAGTCACCCTCATATTTTCATTATCTACCCCAAAGTATCCTTATCTTTTACCTTTTTTACTATACACTTCATAAACGTGGCTATTTATTCTCTTAACATAAACTAAATCTTCTTGAATTTTATTCTATTACTTTTTTATTTTTACTCACTGCTAGAATCTTTCCGTAACCACAGGGCTAACCTGTGGTATTCTAAATACTAAAAAACTGCGCAGAATTAAGCTTCTACGCAGTTTTTTCATTTTTATTTTTTAAAATTTACGGTTTTAAGCCATTTGT
>NZ_JBCOAB010000094.1:0-3884 GCF_040227035.1 Clostridium sp. RTP31139st1_H3_RTP31139_211217 | reverse complement strand
TTTACTTTAACTATATTCTGTTCAATTTTCAAAGACCATTTACTCTGTCGCACCGAAGCGACTTCCTTATCTTATCATCTCTTGCGACATCTGTCAACAACTTTTTTTAAAAGTTTTTGTCGTATTTCGTAAGCGACAATGAATATCATATCACTTCAACAATTACTTGTCAACAACTTATTTTTATAAGTTTTTGTAGTATTTTGTCATCAGTAACGAGTTTTATCTTATCACTATATATTACTTATGTCAATAACTTTTTGTATTTTTATTAAATAATAATATAATTTCAAATTAAGTGAGTTAATTGCTTTATTTAGACTTTATATTTCCTAGTAGGTTTAGTATCTAAAATATAGCATTTACTCACTTAACTTGCTTTGAAAGTAGAAACAATATTTATACTTCTATCTATTAAATATTGTTTTTATTGAATCCAACAAACTCAGTTTTGATATTGCCTTATCCTTATCTATATTACGTGTTAAATCCATTATAGGCTTAATTTTATATATTGTATCCTTATATCCTTTAGATATTCTTTTTCTAATTACATCTGTATTAAAATCCATCATTCCTTTTAAATCAGCACCTTCGCCTTCCTCTGAGTTGATCTGTATTATATTAGTATTAGGATACATCTCTGTATTTATATGACTATCCGCTGATA
Source organism: Clostridium sp. RTP31139st1_H3_RTP31139_211217 (assembly GCF_040227035.1). Classification (NCBI taxonomy): domain Bacteria; kingdom Bacillati; phylum Bacillota; class Clostridia; order Eubacteriales; family Clostridiaceae; genus Clostridium; species Clostridium sp. RTP31139st1_H3_RTP31139_211217. The sequence goes on along the minus strand of NZ_JBCOAB010000094.1, from coordinate 3,214 downwards.
ATTGAACTACTATTATAATATCACAATGCTCTCCATATACAGGTTGTATTGGCACATTATCAACAATTCCACCATCTAGATAACTAATATTATCTATTATAGGAGAATCATATATTAACGGAACTGCTGATGTTGCATATAATATCTGCTTTATAATCTCTTCTGAATATTCATTAATATTGAAGTATTGTGCTTTTATTTCCGGAATACTAGTACATGTTGCAAATCCCTTTATCTTAGAATTTTTAATCTTTTTAAAATCAACTTTTTTTAATATGTCATTCAATCCCTCTCTTGATAAGGTTCCCCCTTTAACAACTGTAGGTATATATTTTTTTATAAATGACATATTTTTAGCACCTAAAAAAAATAATATCCCTTTTACAATTAAATCTTTTTCTTCTAATGGTAGAATCTCTTCTTTTGTTAAGCTACACCAAATTTCTTCAGCCAAATTAAAGTTTCCCTGTAAAAATAACATAGCATTTAATGCTCCTATAGAGGTTCCAGAAACAACTTCTATATATTTATCTATGTTTAATTCAGATAAAGCTTTCCAAACACCTATTTGATAAGCTCCTCTTGAACCACCTCCAGCTAAAACCAACCCTACCTTCATACTATCCTCCTAATTATTTCTCACAACCTAAAGCTTTAATAATTATAAGTGCAGTATCTTCTATAGCTCTTTGAGTAACATCTATAGTCTTGCATCCCAATTTTCTAATAATTTTATCTGAGAAATCAAATTCCTCTAATATTCTAGCATCACCTGCATATTCAATATTAGACGGTATTCTATGAAACTTATCTAATCTTCGTTTTCTAATTTCTATTAATTGTAATGGATTTATTGTTAATCCAAATATTTTATGTTTATCTATTTCGAATAATTCCTTTGGCACTTCTACTTCTGGAACCAAAGGAATATTAATAGCCTTAATTCCTTTATTAGCTAAATACATACATAATGGTGTTTTAGAAGTTCTAGATAATCCAACTAAAACAACATCAGCATTTTTTAATCCTCTATAATCTTTACTATCATCATATTGCATAGCAAATTCCATTGCCTCAATTCTTTTAAAGTATGCTTCATCTGTTTTCCACATAGCTCCTGGATTATATTGTGGTTGTTCATTTAAAATTGATGATGCAACATTAATTATAGGACCTAATACATTTACGATAGATACATTACTTTCTATACATTTTTGTGTTAGGTATTCCCTTACATTTACAGTAATAATAGTTGATACAATCATAGCATTTTCACAAGATTTAATATCATTAATAAGTTCTTGTACATCCTCTAAACTCTTAACATAAGGAATTCTTCGTACTTCAACATTTTCTGAAAACTGACTTGCTGCAGCTTCTGCTACCTGTTCGGCTGTTTCTCCTATTGAATCTGATACCGCAAAAATTGTTAGCATATTTAATACCCTCCTATTTCTCTCAATTAAACTAAATTCTCTTACATCTATTATTATACCAACTTTTTTCAAATAATTGCTAATATGATGAATTATAATATCTATTATGATAAAATCAAAATATACTTAATTTAACTTAAGGAGGAGCTCATGAAAAATTCACTTAATAAAGATAAAATAATTACAATTGGAATATTACCGATTATGTGGCTAGTATATTTCTTGTTTGAAATAATTAGTGGTAGAGTTAAAGATTTTTATACTCTTATACTGAATCTTTCTTTGCTTTTAGTATTTGCATTAGTTGGAGCTATTATCTATAAATGTAGCACCAAAAATTTAAACGGCTTAAATAATAGAGCATTAATTATTACCTTCCTAATTCTAATGCTATTAGATCAAGGACTTAAAGTGATTATTAAGACTAATTTCTTTCATTATTATTTCGAAATAATTCCAGACTTTCTTTCATTTAATCCTATAATAAATACTCAAGGCTCATGGCTAAATGCTCGATTTAATTTTAATATTGGTTTTTCATTATTAATTTTAATTAATGGAATAGCTTTATTTCTATTTATTGAGTTGTATAGATACGTAAAATATAAAGGTCATAAAAACTTTTGGATAGATATGTGCTTCATCTTTATCTTTGCTGGAGCTTTATGTTCTCTTATAGATAAAGTGTTTTATGGTGGTAGCTTGGATTTCATAGGAATAAGTGATTTATTTATAGCTGATTTCAAAGATATATATATAAACTTAGGTTTGCTATTTTTTATTATGTCTTGTTATAAAAATGGTTTCTTTTCTGAAACAGAAGAAACATCTTTAAAAGACGATTGGAATTCTGTAAAAAAATTTATTATATTCATTAAGAAAGATTTATTAAGTATATTAAAAAAGGAAAAGGTATAAATACCTTTTCCTTTTTATATATATATTATTATGCTAAGCAAGTTTCCTATTAAAAAATCACTTCTATGATAGAAGTGATTTTTGGTGGCTTACCGGGGAATCGAACCCCGGACACCTTGATTAAAAGTCAAGTGCTCTACCGACTGAGCTAGTAAACCATATTACCTGGCAACGTTCTACTCTTCCACACAGTCCCCCGTGCAGTACCATCGACGCTGTAGAGCTTAACTTTCCTGTTCGGAATGGGAAGGAGTGTTTCCTCTACGCCATCATCACCAGATATTCATTATTTTTTTTATTTGTCTCTCAACAATTATTTATTATATAGATATATTCTACATATGTCAACATATTTTTTTAAAATAATTTTATTTTTCTCTAATTTCTTTTTTTTATACATAATAATATGTATTTAATTCTATTTTATAAGTATATCTTATTTATATTTCATCTAAAATTTTTATTCATTATAATTTATACTCTAATTTTAAAGTGTCCAAGTCCAATAAATGTATCCAATATTACACTATATAAATATAAAATTAATTTTCCACATCAATATTTAATTTATCCACAATTTCAAGCATAATTTCAATTTATTATGTTAATATATTTTGAAGTTAAAAATTAAATTATACATACTATATATTTAAAAATATAATTTTTGATTTTAGTTGCAAATTAGTATTGTCCAATATGTGATTTTAAAATTCATTTTATATTAGTATTATAATTATTTTTACAAACAAAAAAGTCTTAATTTATCATTTGATAAACTAAGACTTTTGGTGCGCCATCACGGGTTCGAACCGGGGACACCCTGATTAAGAGTCAGGTGCTCTACCAACTGAGCTAATAGC
>NZ_JBCOAB010000093.1:0-4045 GCF_040227035.1 Clostridium sp. RTP31139st1_H3_RTP31139_211217 | reverse complement strand
TACAATTATTTTTTTGAAAATATAGAAAAAGAGCTATCGCTAGCGGATTTTTTTACCCGCTATTGCGACAGCTCCTTCTTAAAAATAAAATCTTAATCTTGCTTATAAATAACATACATTATATAATTTGATCTTTGCCACGCTTTCATAAAATCTTCGAATTTATACTTCAATCTTACACTTTCATCATCTTTCCCTGCTGGATCATTTACTATAACCCATTTTCCATTATTACTAACTTCAATTCCACAAACAACAATTAAGTGTCCACTTGTAGTTAACGGTGCATTTTCAATATATGGATATTCCTTATTATTAATATCATTTGTATACTTTACACTAACTTCAATTGGATTTCCATTGCTAATTTCCCTTATAAGTGAATCTATTCCTCCATATTCAACATATGCTTTATATCCAAGGCTTCCTGCATAAGCTACATTATAAGTCCAATTCCCAAATTCATTGTAATTGTAATCAAAACAACTATATGCCACATCTTCAACTTTTAAATTTTCTCCTAATCTATTTAACAACATAGTTAAACTTGTTGGACTACAAATTTTATGTGCTATTTTTTCATTTCTTTTCATTTGTGAAATACACGGAGTTTCTATCAATTTATTTATTAATTCATATTTTTTATTTTTTAAATCATTATTATTTTCTTTATAATAAGTAATTGCTACTTCCCTAATATCTGCTGCAAAGCCTTTATTATCATAATAACTAATTATTTTTAGTTCAATGGCTTTACCGCTATATCCTTCATTTATGCTTAAAGTATCAACATCAATTCTTACTTCATCACACTTACTACTTTCTGAACCTCTTTTTATATTTGTACCCCATTTTCCCCAAGACATCCATTCTGACCATTTTTTCTTTTTATCTTTCTTATTCTGAACAAAAACTCTTGCTTGAACAACAATATAAGAATTTAATGGGGTTACTGCATTCCATGAAACTATAATCTTCTTAAAATCATCAATTTTAATAACTTTAGATAAATATATCTCATTATTTTCTTCTTTTATTACCTTTAATTTTTTCTTGTTAATAAATATCATTGAATTTAAATATTTATTACTCACCTATTCTCTCCCATATTAAATAGTATTCAAATATCATTATATTTGATTAATAAAAAATTGATAATAAATTAATATTTTATATTTTTAGTGCGTATTTTATTTATTATTCTTACTTAATTTTTATATACTTTTATTTAAAAATGCTTTGTAATAAATGTGTTAAAATTCCTGTATGTTCATTAAATATATTTATTCCTATAAGAATTAAAATGATACCACCTACAAGTTCTGCATAATCTTTAAATAACCCGCCTATTTTTTTACCTGCAATTACACCAATAAAACAGACAATAAATGTTATAATGCCTATTATAGTTGATGATGAAACTATATTAACATTTAAAAATGCAAAGCTTATCCCTACAGCTAAAGCATCTATACTTGTTGCTATTGCTAATGTTGTTAATTCTTTATTTGATAACTCTTCGCTTCTTATTCCTTCATCTTCTAAAGTTGTACTAGCTTCATTAACAGCTTCATTTTTCCCTTCTTTTGCTTCTTTTCTATTTTCATAAAATTCATAAATCATTTTTCCACCTAAAATAGAAAGTAAAATTAAAGCAATCCAATGATCTATTGCTTGTATATAGCCTTGAAAGCTTATTCCTAAAAGCCATCCTATTAAAGGCATAGCTGCTTGGAATACCCCAAAAAACAATGCTATTTTTATAGCCATTTTTTTAGTTAAATTTTTAAGTGTCATTCCCTTTGTTACTGATACTGCAAAGGCATCCATTGCTAATGCAAAACCAGTAAGTATAATTGTAATAATGTTCATATCTCTTCTCCTTCTTTTTATTATTATTTACAAAAAAAATAACGAGATTCATGGATGCTCAAAAAAAGCATCCATGAGTCTCGTTATTTAAGATTAAGCCAGGCTTTTAACAGCCATTATGTTGACCTAACCACATTTTCATGCTAACTACTCCCTCATCAGGACTAATAAATAATAACATCTTTATTCTTTATTGTCAATTGATAATGATATTACTCTAATTTTTATTGAAAATCTTTTATTACTTTAGACATAGCTAATGCTAAATTATCATTGTGTGAATTATTTCTTATAAATATAAGCTCTTTCTTTAATGTTTTTATTTTTATTAATTCTTCATTCTCATTTGATATTACCGAAAATCCTTTTAGGTCTTTTAATGCTATTTTCTCTAAATCTCTTACTTCTTCAGCGTATCCAATCGCTGCATGTCCTATATATTCTAAGTAAAGTGTATCATTAGTTAAGATTATGTTTACTTTATCTGCAATATCTCCACCAGCTCTAGTTAGTAAATTTCCTAGAAAATTTGTAATGACATCCTTATTATTGATAAACTTTGCAACAGTAATCTTCATTAAGATATCTTCACTATTTAAATTTAATTTAAACATTAAAATCACCCCTAAATATATATATCTATTTTAATTATATAGTAATATAATCCATTTTTAAATATTTGTTACAATCGAGTAGAAGAAAAATAATTATTTTATTTTCCGTCCGGTATACGGCGGTTCTTTAAATTGGTCTTATGTCAATATTTTGGACACAAAAAGTCAAACTTTTTATGATGCACTTCTAGCTAATAATTCACATTGTTCTGGTGTCATGTAATTAATAGAAGAGTGTATCCTTTTTCTGTTATACCAACCTTCAATATATTTAAATATAGCTATATTAGCTTCTTCGAAGGTGCAATATGTATTTCTATAGATTTCTTCCTTCTTTATTGAAGAATGGAAAGATTCTATACAAGCATTGTCATAAAGACAACCTTTTTTACTAAATGATTGTATAATATTAAATTCTTTACATAGCTCTTTTAAATCATTACTAGTATATTGAGATCCTAAGTCTGTATGAAATATTATATGCTTATTTTTATCAGGATTTTGGCTGTAATAGGCATTTTTCAAAGCTTTAACAACTAAATCATTAGTCATTCTTTTACCGAAAGCGTAGCCAATTATTTTTTTTGAATGTAAGTCAAGAACTGAAGCTAAATAGCACCAACCATCCTTGCTAGTATGAATATATGTAATATCTCCTACCCATTTTTCATTAATAGAAGTAGTTGTAAAGTTTCTTTTTTAAACGTTCTCTAAATCTTCTTCTACTTTTTTACTTGAATGAGGTTTGTATTTTTTTACAGTTACTGCACAAAGTTCAAGTTTAACCATTAGTCTTTGAACTCGCTTCAATGATACATTGAAGCCTTCTATACCAAGTATATAATGAATTCTAGGAGCACCATATATGCCTTTATTCTCTTTATATATCCTTTTAATAGCTGATTTTAATTCCTCATTTTCTAGTTCTCTTACAGATTTAGTTTTATCAAAAGATTTATAATATGTGCTTCTGGCTACGCCTAGAACGATACACATAGTCTTAATATCATGTTTACTTTTATTATTATTTATAAATTCTATTACTTCATCTAATTTTTCGTTGCAAATATGGCCATAGCTTTTTTTAATATTTCATTTTCCTCTTTAATTCTTGCCATTTCTTTTCTTAAAGCTTTTACTTCCTTTAATATCATAACTTCATTTTCATCTACTTTAATTTCTTTTACATCTTTAATCCAGCCCGCTAATTGTTGATTTTGCAATGCCATATTCGCTACTTAGCTCTGCTAAGCTCATTCCTGATTTAAATAATTCTACTATCATATCCTTATATTCTTGATCGTATCTTCTGCCCTTTCCCATAATGGACACATCCTTTCCTAAGTAAATATTATTTTACTAAGTTCATCTTAATGTGTCCACTACTTTATACTAACACCAAAGCTCCTACTGAAGAACTTGCGTTAGCGCAGCTAGACAAACTAAAGGAAACTTTGGGAAATAGTTATGGAATGGTTATAAATTCATGGTATAACAACTGGAATAACTTATCTACTTTCTTTGATTTCTCACCTAGAATAAGAAAAATGATCTATACA
>NZ_JBCOAB010000092.1:0-4233 GCF_040227035.1 Clostridium sp. RTP31139st1_H3_RTP31139_211217 | reverse complement strand
GCTTAATTCTGCGCAGTTTTTGTTATTTTCTTAAATTTATATGTATAATTTATTTTTAGTGCAATTAAAATAATTTGTTTCTGTGAGGGATAAAATGAAAAAATATAAAATTATATATATTGTGTGGTAATAAATATTCTTTCAATATATTTACAGAAAGAATATTTTTACTAAAGGATGCTATAATTAGCTTAATTACTAATATGATTACATAAAGTAGATTCAATTTGTTTGAATTTTTTGTCTTCTCAAAATTGAAAAAAACCACTATAGATGGTAAAATTTAAAATAAAACATTAAGGGGGAGCTATGGAAATAAAATATATTAACACATTTGAAGATATTGAATTTTTAATAAAGTATATTCAGTATAAAATGGGATTTAGTAAATATAAATATATTGTTTGTTCTATTAGTGTTATTAGTGGAATATATTATTCAATAAAATTACAAAATTTAATTTATTTTTTCACGAACACAGTAATTATGACTTTTATAGTGTTTTTTTGGTTGAAAAAAACTGAGAATAAGGATATAAATAGGATTTCGAAAAAAATAGCAATAAAGAATTGTAATAAAGATAGATACTTTTTATCTGAAAAAAAACTAATATTAGATAATAGAAAAATATATATATATTGTAATAATGACAAATATGAAATGAAGATAGATAAGTTTATAAAAGTGAATTTGCTTAATGAATATATATTAATATTTTCAACTAAATCATTTGGATATAAAAAGAAATTGATAATTCCTAGAAATATATTTAAAAATGAAGAAGAAATTAATAAATTCATTGAAAAAATAACCATATAAATATTTATATGGTTATTTTTTAAGTTTAATTAGTAGCAATAAAAGTAATCATTGTATATATTGCATAGCCTAGTTGTGTTAATAATGCAGCACCAAAGCTTATTAAAGCTGATAAAAAGCCGAGTTTTATAAAAATTATTAAAGCGCCTATAAGAAGAAGAGGAAGTAAAATAGGTTTAGATTTCTCGACTAAACTATTTACAACAACTGTAATATTTTCATAAATATCTTTTAACCCATCTTTATCGTATTCAATTGACAATACTTGACTAAAAGTTGAATCATTTATATTTAAAGTTTTAGTTAAAGATACAGTAATTATATTATTATTAGTGGATACTGATATAGAAAAACTTTTATTACCTAATTTAAGGAGTTGTTTTGATATATTTACTCCATTTTTAGATAGAGTTGTAGATAAATCTAGTAAATCATTTTTGAATGTACCACTATCAAAACTACCATTTTTAAAATTTGCAACAATTTCTCCATTATTGCTACCACCTCGTGTAAGAGAAAGTTTAACTTTAATTGGTCCAGCTTGAGCAATTATCTTTTCTTGAAGTGTTTGTGTAAATTTAACACCAAAAAGTTCAGCGAACCCACTATTATTTATCTGATCTAATATTGTACTTGTAGATATACTCATATTAAAGTAGTTTAAGATTTCATTAAAAATTGCATTAGCAAAATCATCTTGTCTAGTATTTAAAAGATTAGCATCACTAGAATTACTAATAAAAGCAGTTTCAACTAAAATAGCAGGCATATTAGAAAGTCTTAAAACGGCAAAGTTAGCTTCTTTATGTCCTCTATTAGGTATACCAAATTTACTAGCGATTGATCTAGATATATTTGCAGATAAAGTTTTAGTTGCTGTATTTGCAGTAGGGTGAGTATAGCATTCAGTACCTCTAACTGATGAAGTAGCAGAATTAGCATGTATTGATACGAATAAATCGGCTCCCCAAGCATTAGCAAGTCTAGCTCTGTCCTCTAAGCTTAAATAAGTATCATTAGTTCTAGAATATTTTATTGATATTTCACGTCCGTTAAGTAAAGCACCTAATTTTGTAGCAATGTTAAGAACAATATTTTTTTCTTTTAATCCATTTCCTACAGCACCAGGATCAGTATCACCATGTCCAGCATCAATAAATACCTTTATTGGACCACCAGGTAATGTGCCACTTCCTGAAGATGAAGAAGAATTAAATAGAGCGTTCCAAGTAGTAGGGCCAACAACACCATCAGTGTCAATTCCCTTAGCTGATTGAAAACTAACAACAGCAGATTTAGTAGCATTTCCGTAGTAACCATCAGCGGTACCGCAATTATGACCTAAAGAGTTTAATTTGTTTTGAACAGCTTTAATATCTTCACCGTACATTAAAGGTGAAGTAACCTTTAATAATCTAGTATAGCTACTTCCAGTAGAAGTTGAAGAAGAGCTAAATAAAGCATTCCAAGTAGCAGGACCGACTTCACCATCAGCAGTAAGACCCTTAGCAGATTGGAAGCTGATAACAGCAGATTTAGTAGCATTACCATAATAACCATCAGCAGTACCACAGTTGTAACCTAAAGAGTTCAGCTTGTTTTGAACAGCTTTAATATCTTCACCGTACATTAAAGGGGAAGTAACTTTTAATATTCTAGTATAAGTAGTTCCACCAGATACAGTGTCGAATAAAATATCCCAAGTTGCAGTACCAACTTGTCCATCAGCAGTTAAACCATTTTTATTTTGGAATGAAATAACAGCATTATAGGTAGCAGGACCAGCTATACCATCAACAGTACCAACGCTACAACCTTTTTTATTTAATTGAGCTTGAATTGTAGCAATTTCATTTTTTAAAGTATTCCAAGTAACATCACCTACTATTCCATCATTAACTAATCCATATTTAGATTGGAATTTCTTTACGGCAGTAAGTGTGCCATTTCCAAATTCACCATCAAAACCATTTGGTGAACAACATAAAATGTGTAATCCATATTGAAGATATTTAACATTATCTCCTTTATCTCCTAATTGTAATAACATGATTAATTTCTCCTTTTTAATAAAAATATTTATTTCAAAAGTTAACTTATGTTTAATTTAAAATTCATTTAATTGACCAGTCATATATTTAAGAGTAAAAAAACGTTCAATTTGTAAACATGAAAAAAATATTTTTTTTATGTTTACAAATCGAACGTTTGTTTGCTTTTATATAAGTAGGGGGTGTTTATTTATGGGAAACACAATTTATAAAAATATAAAAGAATATAAAAATGGCAATAAAGAAATATTTAGAGAGATTATAAATGTATTTAACCCTTTAATAAATAAACTTTCAAAATCAGTGAATGGAGAAGATACTAGACAAGATCTATTAGTACATTTATTAGAAATAATAAATAAATTGCCAGAAGAAAACAGATTTGAGGATGATAAAATAATATTTGCTTATATATCTAAAGCATTAAAGTATGAGTATATAAAATTATCTAAAAAAAATGATAAGATAAAAAATCGTGAAGTAGAATTAAATTTAGAAATTGAAATAGGGTATGAAGAGTTTGATTCAGAAGTTGAAGTTTTAAATTTATTTGAAGTATTAACAGAAAAAGAAGAGTACATAATGAAATTAATATATATAAATTATTTATCCATAAGTGAAGTGGCAGATTATATGGGGATATCAAGACAGGCAATAAATCAAGCTAAGAATAGAGCAATAAGTAAATTGAAAAAGGTATACTTAACATAATAAAAAGCAGATATTAATTTTTTAATATCTGCTTTTTTATGTCTTCTAAATCATTTTTTATAGTTGGAAGAACTTCATTTAGTTGTTGAATTATTTTTTGATAATTTTCTTCTCGAATTTGATTTTGTTTTAAAATATATAGCAATAAATAACCAAATAACAAAGCAAAAATACCTTGAGTTGTTAGAAAGTTAAATAACTCTGAATCCATAACATACACCTCCTTATATAAAATATAGAGCAAATAAATAGGGAAATAGTAAACATTAAAATTTGAAATAAATAAAAAAAATGATTTAATATAAAATAAAAAATAAATATATGGAGGGAGAATATGGACGAAAAAAAGTTATGGATGAAAATTAGTGGGAGTATAAATTATTATTTAAGATATTATGATAAAAGAATGTCAGATGAAGAATTATTGGAGGATTATGTAGAATATGTTTTAGGAGCTGAAAAAGGGAGATATGAATATTTAGATAAGCAAACATTTAAGTATATAGAGCTAAGTGATGAAATTGTAGAAAGAGCAATAAATGCGTTTAAAGAGCGATTAAAAAAGAAAAGAGAAAAGGAAAAAATTAATGAAATAGGAGAAAATTTTAGTAGAAGTAAAGAAATTAAAAAGGAAATGGGGAAAGTTATAGAT
>NZ_JBCOAB010000091.1:0-4505 GCF_040227035.1 Clostridium sp. RTP31139st1_H3_RTP31139_211217 | reverse complement strand
TATAAAATTTTGAACAATTAAAAAGGAGTTGTATTCAGACTGAATTTATTAATTCAATCTGATACAGCTCCTTTTTTCTATCTTTTTTATATTTTAGCTTCCACTACTTTCATATCTACTAATACCTAAAAGCCATATTCTATAAGCTACTAACAAACTAACAACACCTATAAAACAAGTCATCACGACCCCTAAAACAAAACTTCCTTTTCCTAATAAATATGCACTTGGAAAATATCCTGTAAATGCAAAAGGAATTATAAATGTTAATACACCTCTAATCCAACCTGGATAAATCGTTATTGGATATTTAACAAATGTACTTAATTGATAAACCATGAAAAGATAGCTTTGTGCAAATTTAACCCAAAATGCTATGGAAGCAACAGCAAGTTTTATGGCTGTATAAATAAAACTTGCAAATATAATAATAATAACTAACGATATCATCTTTATAATAGTAACTTCAACGCCTAATTTAACCCATGAAAATATTAAAAGAATACTACCTATAATTATCTCACCAAAGCCATCTGGTTGAAATTTTTCAACTATAACTTGAAATAATGGATTTAATGGTCTTACTAAATACTTATCAAATTTTCCTTCAACTATAGTTTGCCAACTAAATATCCAAAGCTGATCTGTAAAAACATGATCTATTCCTCTAGGAATTTGAGCAAAACCATATATAAATAATATTTCATAAAAACTCCATCCCTTTAATGATGGTATATTATTAAATATTAACCCTATAAAAATAACTCCTATAGATTGTACAAACAAAAAACCTATAAGCCCTAAAATAAAATCCGCTCTATACTCTATCAAGGTCTTGATATATTGTTGTAAGAACTTTATATATAATTTGCAGTACTTCTTCATATATCTTACCCCCCTAAAATAGTTAAATTTTTAATCAAAGCTTTCCACATTATTTTAGAAATTATCATAAGTACTATTACCCAAAATATCTGTAATCCTAATGCTATTATAATATCTGCTCCAGTAATCTTTCCTAAATAAATCATTGTTGGAGTATAAATAGATGAACTAAATGGTAATAAGTTAATTATTGCCTGAGCCCATTCTGGAAAAAACGCTATTGGAATTAACATTCCAGACAACAAATTCACTATAGCCTGCATTATTTGTGACAACCCCCACATATTTGTTATTTTAAAAGCAACAAGGCCAAATATATAGCTAAAGTAAAAATTAATAAATATCCCTATAATAACACTAAAAAAATATAATAATATTCTTACAATACTTACATAACCAAAAAACTTATAATACAAAATTGTAGTTATAGAAAATGTAATTATAAAAATTACAATAAAATTATATAATATACTTCCTAACCCCTGAAACAACATTCTTTTTTCATAATTCAGTGGTCTAACTAAATTTATTGCAATAGAGCCATCCTTAACTTCTCTTGAAATATCATGACTGATATCAACACTTATCATAACAGAAGTAATAAATGATATAAAAATATAAATTATCATTTCATTAAATCCAAATCCATTTAGAATACTTTCATTACTACTTTCATAAATAGCTTTCCATAAATAATATGTTACAGCCAACATAAGCAAATCACCAAACATAAAGAAAAGCACATTAGCTTTATAAGATATTAATCTTTGAAAAACATTTCTAGCAAATGGAATATAAGGCTTGTATCTATTTAATTTAAACATCGATTACACCTCATTTTTATACATCTTCTTTACAATATCCTCTATACTTGTTTCTTTCACAGCAAAGTCTACCACTGTTATTTTTTTCATTACTCTACTTATTATTTCTGAAGAAGATATCTTATTTATATTAAATGTAATAAATAGTTTATTTTCTTTAAAATCTATTTTAAAATCTTTATCTTTATATATATCATCAAAGATATTTAAGCTTTCTAAAGAAATTTCCTCTTTTACTTGTATTTCTACAGTTGCTAAATACCCATACTCTTCTTTAACCCCTTTAATCTCACCATCATATATCTTCTTCCCCTTATCAATAATAATAATTCTATTGCAAAGTTCCTCAATATCATCTAAATCATGAGTAGTCAATATGATAGTTGTGCCATACTTCAAATTAATTTCCTTTATAGCTTTACGAACATTTTCTTTTACAACTACATCTAATCCTATCGTTGGTTCATCAAGATATATTACCTGTGGATTATGTATTAGTGCAGCTGCTAAATCTGCCCTCATTCTCTGACCTAAAGATAAAGTTCTAACAGGACTTAAAAAGAACTCCTCTAATCCTAACACTTCCTTTAAGAATCTCATTCTCTCTTCAAAATCCGCATCACTTACATCATATATATCCTTTAATAATGAAAAGGTCTCTGATATAGGTAGATCCCACCATAACTGAGTCTTTTGACCAAAAACAACCCCAATATTTTTTGCATTCTCTTCTCTATTTTCATAAGGCACTAAATTATTAACATAAACCCTTCCACTTGTAGGTGTTAAAATACCAGTCATCATTTTTATAGTCGTTGATTTTCCTGCTCCATTTGCTCCAATATATCCAACGATTTCTCCATCATTTATTTCAAAACTAATGTCATCCACAGCTTTTTTAGTTATATATTCTGTAGAAAAAAAAGATTTAATAGCACCTTTAAACCCAGGATATTTTTTATTACTTTTAAATTCTTTGCTTAAATTCTCAACCCGTATCATAAACTCACCTTTCTTCATCATTTCATATAAATTTTATACTACTTCTTTTATAATTTCTGTAGTATTTATTAATTTTGTTTTATTTTACAATATTTTTGTAATATTTAACGATAAAAAGACTAAAGTCTATCATTGGACTTTAGTCTTTTATTTCCTTATATACTAACTATTATTTTATTTCTAATGTTTCTTGTGCTTTATTCCAAGAGTTATTTAATTTATCTACTTCTTTTTCAAACTCTTCCCTACTTCTCTTAGCTGCTAATGCAGAATCTTGAACAAAAGTTCCTCCCCATATATCAATAGAACCTTCATTTGTAATAAGATCAAATTTTCCTTCTTGTTCAACTGTTGCTGGTTCCTCTACTAATGTAGTTACTCCAGATTCTAGGAATTCCTTAATTACTGTATTGTTTGACTCTATACCTTCTTTAGCTGGAATAAATCCATTTACATCTGCATAATCAGATTTTAAAAATGCATATAAAAAATCTTTTGCCTCATCCTTATGCTTTGACTTATTACTTACAGCTAATGCCCAGTCTGGACTACATACTGAATATAAAGTACCATCTTCTGTTGGAACTGGCATAAATCCTATATCGTCTGAATTCTCAGCTAAACTTTGTACTTGAGGAATTGCCCATGTTCCTAGTATTGCCATAGCTATTTTACCATTAGCTAAATCTACTTTTGATTGTTCCCAATTTGTAGTTGCTAAATCTTCCTCAACCCATCCATTACTTACAAATTCATATAGTACATCAAGTGATTTCCCTAATGGCTTATCACTTGCAAATATATCTTTTTCATTATAAGATTCATTCTTATAATTTTGATTTCCACTTAACATCCATCCATACATAAACCATTCTTTTAATGGCCATTTATCATTAAAATTGGTTGCTAGTGGAATTATTCCTACCTCTTTAAGCTTTTCTGCCGCTTCATATAACTCATCTAAAGTTTTTGGTAACTCTTCTATTCCTGCTTCTTTAAAAGCTGCTTTATTATAAACTATACCTTCTGCACCTAACCCATACGTTAATCCATAAACTGTATATTCTCCACTTTCCTCATCATAAACAGCTTTATTTGTATTAGATTTATAATCTTTTATCTCAGAATCTGTTGATTTTCCAAGTGGTTCAAAATAAGTTGGAAGTTCAGAAACTGGTAAACTATTTGGAATTAAAAGTACATCACCATAATCACTTGAATTAAGCCTTACCTTTGTATCCCCTTCATAGTCTGTTATACCTTGCCATTCAATTTTTACATTTGGATTATTTTCTGTATATTTATCAGAAAATGCTTTTAAATCTGTATTAACAATATCTGTTCTATTTGTTAAAACTGTTAAAGTAACCTTATTATCCTTTATTTCAGTAATATTCTTATCTACTTCATCATTTCCTTGACAACCTACAAATAAACTTGTACATACTATAGTAGCTAAAACCGAACATAATCCTCTTTTCATTATATTTCCCCCTCACATTCTTAATAAAAATCTAAATGTTTAATTCTTATAACTTATTTAGATTTATATCTTTATACTAATGTATACATTTACAATTTCCAATATTTTTTAATTTTACAGTGATAATTGCTAATTATTCCGAACTTTTGCTAAAGATTGACTGAAATATTTTAATTTTTATTCATTTTAAATATTAATTAATAAAAAAAAGCAACTAAGAAAATTCTTAGTTGCTTTGGTGGCTTACCGGGGAATCGAACCCCGGACACCTTGATTAAAAGTCAAGTGCTCTACCGACTGAGCTAGTAAAC
>NZ_JBCOAB010000090.1:0-4537 GCF_040227035.1 Clostridium sp. RTP31139st1_H3_RTP31139_211217 | reverse complement strand
ATTCCAAATCTACCAACTAATCATACAAAAAAAGAGTAGATAGATTTGTTTTTTACACAAATCTATCTACTCTCCCACTTATCCTAAATTTTTATTAGTTTTTGCTATTTGTATAGTTATTGGACTTGTAAGTTTTGTTGTACCAACTTTTGTTGAAAGTATTTTATCTGCAGGTCAAGAACTTCCTATAACAACACAAATAATTATTAAAATTGCTGATTTTATTAATTCAAATTTATTATTATTAGTTTTACTTGTTCTTGCATTATTTGTAATAAAGAAATTATTTATTGATACTAACTATACTATACAGTATCAAATTGATAAATTCTTAGTAACAGACAAGTATTTAGGAAAAATAACACAACAAATATTTACTGCAAGATTTGCTAGGACATTTGCAATGTTAGTTAAAGGTGGAATGAATATTATCGAATCATTGAGTATAGCAGGTAATGCAGTTGATAATAAATTTATAAAAGAAGCTATTGATGAATCTACAAAGTTAATTACTACGGGTGCAGGAATTGGGGATACATTAGAATCAAGAAGAGTATTTCCTAAGATGTTAACTCAAATGATGAAGGTTGGAGAAGATACAGGTAGTTTGGATGATATTCTTAAGAAAACAGCAGAGTATTATGAAATAGAAGCAGACTTCGCACTTCAAAAATTAACTGCTTTAATTGAACCAATTATGATAGTATTTTTAGCTATTGTTGTTGGATTTGTAGTAATATCCATAGCAATGCCAATGTTCCAAGTTATGGGGGCAGTTTAGACAGGTTTAAGTTTAGAATGGCAAGTGATAAGTTAAATCAAGTTATAAATGAGGGACAACCTCTTTATATAAAATAATTACATAAAAAAACATGGAGGGATAAGTAATGAACTTAACAAAAATGAAAAAGAAAAAAGGTTTTACATTAATCGAATTAATGGCTGTTATAGCTATTATAGCAATTTTAGCAGCGGTATTAGTACCAACTGTATCAGGGTATATTACTAGATCAAAGAAGACTGCTATAATTACTCAAGTTAGAAATGTAGTAACAGCAATAGAAACACATAATGCGACAGCTGTTGGGGATAATGCTATAGATTTAACGAAACCATTGAAATCAATTGTATCTAATGGATCAGAAGATGTTAAACTTGAAGCTGGTTTTGCAACATTAGATGATATTGATAGATTAGCAGGAATGACATGTAATGTTGCTATAGAGATAAACTCAGATCCAGATGCATTACAATATATTGATGTTGCATCTAATGGGGTTATTCAAAAGTATATAGGAAAAACAAAAACATATACTTATTCTTCTAGTAACGGTGATGAATCATCAAAAGATACAGTAGGAAGCGATAGAAAATAGAGAGTAAGTCTAGTATAGAAAAATATGGGGTTGAATGTATTTATTAATTATTTAAGTTAATAAAATATAATTTTCAATCCCATGTTTATTTATTAATAAAAAGTAATTGTTAAAAGGAGATGATTAAAATATTATGGCTATAACAAGTAATAAGAAACTATCTATCCAAATAACAGATACATCTATAAATATTCTTATTGGAAATAAAAATAAGATATATGAGACACATACTATTGAATTAGAAAATGGTGACTGTAAAGATGGTAACGTTAGAGATAAAGATTCTATAGTTAAACTTTTAAATGATTATTTATATGTTAATGGTAGAGATGTTAAAAATGTATCTTTTGTTTTAAGAGGATCAGATATAATAACAAGATACATAGAAGTACCTATACTTAAAAACGATGCTTTAATTGAAGCAGTAAATTTTGAATTTAAACAATTTATACCAGATATAGATGACTACTATATGAATTATGAAATAGTAGAAAAAATAAATACAAAAGAAAAAAAAGCATATAAGATACTGCTAGTTGCAGCAACTAAAGAAAAAATAAATCCAATAATTGAAATAGCAGAAGAAATAGGTAAAGAATTAGAAGTAATAGATATATTATCTAATTCTCTAGCTCGAGTATTAAAAAGTAGTGATCATATTGCCAGTGAGGAATCAACTGGGATATTTTATTTTGGAGCAGATAGCTCAACACTTGGAATAATTGAAGGTAATGTTTTAAAATTTGAAAGAAATCTTCCTTTTGGAATTAAGAATATATTTAATGAAGTATATGAGGAGGCAGCAGTTACAGCACTAGATAGCAAGCAAGTCACCAATGTTTTTGAAAATAATGAACAGTTAATGATGAATTTTGAAAACTTATTAGCTAGTGTAAATAACACTGTAAGATATTATAATTCTGAAAAAAACAATAAGCCTGTTACAAACTTTATTATAATATGTGCAGATATGATAATGACTAATATGGAAAAGTATTTGGAAAAATATTTTGAATTACCATGTATATTAGTAAAAGATCCATCAGATTTGGGATTAAAACTTAAGTTTAAAGATAATTTCCCTAAGTATATATCGTCTTATGGATTGCTTCTTAGAGGAAATGATAATAAATTACTTAACTTAAGTCCTAAAACTATTAAAAAAGAAAAAGATAAAGCCAATATAGATAAAGTATTGGTAAGAGTGCCTATATTAATTTTAATAGCAGTAATAGCTATCGGGATTCCGTTTTTGGTAATGAATAAGATTATAACTAAGGAAATAGCAAATATTGAAGCTGATATTGCTAGATATAATGAGATAGTGGTAAAGAATCAACAATTGCAATCTGAAATTAATAAAATGGAGTATTTTATAAATAGAATTAAAGATATAGATAATAGTACAAGCAATACATCTGAGATTATTTCTAAGTTGAATACTTATGTACCGAAAGAAATAACATTTGAAGGATTTTCATTTACTGATAGTGGATTAATAAATATTAGTGGAAAATCATCTACATATAGTGCAATTCCAGAATTCTTGGCAAATTTAGAAATGAGTGAAGAGTTTTGTAATGCAAAGATTAGTTACATAAATCCAATTGAAGAGACCATAGAAGTATCTAGTTTAGATGAAGAAAATGGTAGTATATCAACAAGGGGCACATTTATGCCTATTGCTTTAACTGGTAGTGTTAACATTTGGGATGAAATAATAGAGTTAGCATCTGATGATGCTAATGATAAAACAAATGTTACACAAGATAACAGTGATAAGACTAATAATGGATCAGAAGGAACTAATTCTGAAATAAATAAAAACACTATAATAAAATATAGTTTTTCAATTACTATAGAAGGGGTAAGTAAAGATGGAAGCAAAGCAAAAGCAACAGAATAGTATTGTACTTTATTTAAAAAATCTTTCTAAAAAAGATAAGGTTATATTATCAACTACAATTGTTATTCTTTCTCTTGTTTTAGGATTAAGATTTTTGATATTACCTCAACTTGAGCAATATTCTAATAACTTAATGACTTTAGATGCAAAGAGAGCTGAGCAAGTAAGAGTAGCTATGGTTCCAGCGCAAAATAAGGTGTTAGAAGAAAAACAAAAAGAATTACAAGTTAAATATGATAATGCATTAGAAGAAATTTCAAAAACACCAGCAGTAGCTCAAATAATTTATGATTTAAAAGGGTTAATGAGTAGGAGCAATGTAGAAATGAGAGCATTGAGTTTTTCAAACTCTGATGTTTCAGAAGAAGAAATAAAGTCAAGTGATGGTGTTGTAACTGATGAAAATGGAGTAGTTACAGAAATTGATAGAGGACTTGATATAGGGGGAACACAAGAAGCGACCATAGGAGCTAATGATGAACAAGCTGTAAAAAAGCAAATTGTTAATATAACTTTAACTGGAGAGTATGAAGATATAATGAAGTTTGTTAAGTCTGTTGAGAATTATTCTAGGGTTGCAGATGTTTCTAATATATCATTAAATCCAGCTGAAGGAACTAAATTAAATTCAGGGATAACAGCTAATTTTTATAACTTAAATTATGAGGAGGCTGAAAGCTATGAGTTCAATGATGGAATTTATGGAAAAGATAACTCCTTTAAATAAAAAATATGACAGAAAAAAGGGGATGACTTTAGTAGAAATAATGGCTGCTATGGCCATCCTTTCTATTTTATTTGTTGGAATAAGTACTATGATGATTAATACAGCTAAAACAGAGGATAAATCTAATGTATTACTTAATAATACAGCAATAATAAGGGCTATTTTCACATCTTTTGAAGTAAATACTGATGGGAGCAGAACTATAGATTATATTAATAATACAAGATTTTATAATCTAAAAGAAAAAGTTAATATTACTTTGAGGTTTAATACTATAGAGAATATGCAACAACAATTAAAGGATGATTTAATAATTAGTGATGGTTCAAATTATATCGCTGAAATTACAATTAGGGATGATGGAGACAATATTTATAATATCAAGATAAATCTTATAAATAATATAAAAAATGAAGATATAACGAAGGAAATGTATGTATATAGAAAAATATGAATCTGTTAAGCTGATATGAAAAAATAGCTTGATTTTTCATAGAATTGCTCGCTCTTTGAAAATTATATAAGTTT
>NZ_JBCOAB010000089.1:0-4976 GCF_040227035.1 Clostridium sp. RTP31139st1_H3_RTP31139_211217 | reverse complement strand
GTCTTGGATACAAGACACCGTTAGAAGCATTTAACGAAGAACAAGCTAAGTGTTGCACTTAGCTTGACAATTCGTCTTATAAAAAAAGATTAGATAAAACTATCTAATCTCTGACTAAATTACCTGTATCAAAACCCTTTTTTACTAAATAATATATTCTATAAGAATTATTTCACTGGAGGGCCTTCCATGATCACCTATATTTCTATTCTTTTGGGATTTCTCTGTCTTGGAATATTAATTTATTCAACATTTTTAAAAAGCACCAATTTTAGATTAATCTCAAAAATATTCTGTAGCCTATGCTTTTTGCTTATTTCAATTACAGCTTATTTAAATAATCCAGTTAATTTAACTTACTTCTATCTTATTTTTATAGGATTACTCTTTTCTTTCCTAGGAGATATTTTTCTTGGAATAAAAAAATCTGAACCTAAATTTAATTATATTTTATTTATGTTGGGTATAATTAGCTTTTCTGTTACTCATATTTTTTACTCAATTTGCTTTATTAATTTATCTACATTTCATATCAGAGATATTATTTTTGCTATTTTTTTAACTTTTATTATCATTGCATCTCTTAAATACAATAAAAAAATAGATTTTCGCAACTTAATTATTCCATGCACAGTTTATGGCTTTTTAATTAGCTTTATGGTCTGTAAGTCTATTTCTTTAATTTCTCTTACTTCTACAAATACATTAGCCTTATCCCTTATCATTGTTGGTGCAATTCTATTTATAGCTTCCGATTATTTATTATCATTTGTAATGTTTTATAAAAATTGTCCAAAGTCAATTAGTAGACTAAATCTACTCTGTTATTATGTTGGACAATTTCTAATTGCTCTAAGCATTTTATATATATAGCTCAACCTTTTATCTCATAAATAATACACATATAAACATAGAGTTAGGAAGTAATTTTTTAATTACTTCTTAACTCTATGTTTATTCCTAGTAAAATTCCATATTTTCCCTTTTCAAACTATTATTAACTTGTTTTCTTTCTTATACTTAATTGCTTTACTACAAACGAAGTTAACCAATATGGTACAAATAAATATACTAAAAATACTACTCCTGTATATGCCCATCTATTAACTCCATATAAAGTATGAAGTAATTTTACTGGAATATTAGCTGGTGAAGATAACATCATTAAATTACTTCCAGTTATATTATTAATAAAAATAGAAATTACAGAAAAAAATAAATAAATCACAATAAACTTTTTAAATGTCTTCCAATTTAGATTTATTTGTTTTTTTCTTAAATATAATACTCCCATATAAATCATTAATGTATGAAACAACATACTATAAATACATAAATAATGGCCTATTGGATATGCAGTTAACGAAGTAGATGGAAATAATAAATATGCACCTCCAGCAACCACTGTTACTCCTGTAATAAAAGAATCTCCTAATTTCTTTAAATACCCATTAGTAAATCCACTCATCCATAAAGCATATATAAATATTGAACAAAATGATATTGGGAACCAATAATTAACCTTTGTATATCCCCAATAAAAATTAAAAAATATCTTTATTCCTTCTAAGAAAGTTAAACTAACTGCAAATACTTTTGTCAATATATCAATTTTTTCTACCGTTATTTTTATTGAAATAATCAATAAAAAAGTAAGTACACATACACTAATTAATAATAATATCATGTGTCCTTCTGTAAACATTCCGCAAGGCTTATATATTTTTCTTGGTACCCAAAATTGATTAAATATATCCATTATACAGACACTCACTTTCATATTTACTTTAAAATTAAACTCTTAACTTGTTTAAATCATAAAAAATACAAAAACTCACCACTATTATTTTATGCAGACAAATAATAGTGGGTATAATAAATTAAAAATTAGAATTTAAAAATAACTATTAAAAGTGGCTATATCATACTGAATTTATCAATTCAATCTGATACAGCCACTTCTTTTTTATTTCTATTTTAAAATAAATAATATTTTTTAATCTACCACTAATTAGTTTACTTTCAATTTATAAAAGTAGTGTAAAATACATAATATTGCCAAAGCAAGTATTATTATTTCAAATCTATAGTAAGGAGTGAACAAAAAAATGCTTCAAATTCAGAAAATAAGTAAAAAGTATATTACTGGCGATTTAGTACAAACTGCACTTAATGAAGTATCTTTAAATCTTAGAGATAGTGAGTTCGTAGCTATCTTAGGTCCTAGTGGCTCTGGAAAAACCACATTATTAAATATTATTGGGGGCCTTGACCGTTATGATAGTGGTGATTTAATTATTAATGGCATTTCAACAAAAAAATATAAAGATAGGGATTGGGATTCTTATAGAAATCATACTATTGGTTTTGTATTCCAAAGCTATAACTTGATTCCTCATCAAACTGTGCTTTCAAATGTTGAATTAGCTTTAACTATCTCTGGCATATCTAAAGCCGAAAGAAAAAAACGTGCAATAGAAGCTCTAGAAAAAGTAGGACTTGGAAAACAACTTCATAAAAAACCTAATCAAATGTCTGGAGGTCAAATGCAACGTGTTGCTATTGCAAGAGCATTAGTAAATGATCCAGAAATATTACTAGCCGATGAACCAACAGGGGCACTTGATAGTGAAACTAGTATTCAAGTTATGGATTTATTAAAAGAGGTTGCTAAAGATAGACTAGTTGTTATGGTAACCCATAACCCAGAATTAGCAGAAGAATATGCTAATCGTATTGTTAAGGTAAAAGATGGACATATCATAAGCGACTCTAATCCATATGAGATAGATATTAAGAATATGGCTCCACCAAAACATGAAAATATGGGAAAAGCGTCAATGTCATTGTTAACTGCCTTATCTTTAAGCTTTAATAACTTAAAGACTAAAAAAGGAAGAACACTTTTAACAGCCTTTGCAGGTTCTATAGGTATTATTGGAATTGCTTTAATATTATCACTGAGCAATGGTGTAAATACCTATATTGATAATATTCAAAAGGATACTATGACATCATATCCTATATCTATTGAAGCTGAAACAATCGATATTAGCAGTATAATGTCTTCAGGAGGACCTACCCCTGGAAAACCTAGTGACGTCAATCATGATTTAAATGCAATTTATTCAAATGGTTCTGGTATTGAAATGGCTTCTACTATGACAAGTAGCTTTACTGAAAATAACTTAACTGAATTTAAAAAGTATTTGGATAATCCTGATAGTGAAATAAACCAATATGTAGGTGAAAATGGTATTATATATTCTTATGATACTAAATTTGGTGTATACACAAAGGATTCAGAAGGAACTTTTGTAAATACAGATGGAAGTACACTTACAGATAAAAATTCTTCTTCAATTACAATGACAGGAATATCTGCTATGTCATCAATGCCTATATCTAAAATAAGTGGATTTTCATCTAGTTCAAATAACTTTAAAGAATTGCTTCCTGGTAAAGACGGTGCATCAGTAAGTGACGCTATTAAGGATAGCTATGACTTATTATACGGTGATTGGCCTACTGCTTATGACGAAGTTATACTTACCCTAGATCAAAACAATGAAATTTCTGCTACTACACTTTATCAATTAGGTATTTTACCAAGTGCTGAATATAAAGAATTAATGACTAAAATCGAAAATGGTGAGGAAATAAAACTTGAAAGCAAAAGTTGGAAATACGAAGATATATGTAATCAAGAATTCTATATGATTCCTGACTGTGATACTTATATTTCAAATGGTAATGGTACTTTTACATCAATAAAAGATAATGTAAATGAAATGGAAAAATTATTGGACAATGCTATAAAATTAAAAATAACAGGTGTAGTTCGTCCAAAAGAAGATGCTAAAAATGCATCTATTACTAGTGCCATTGGATATACAAAAGCTCTTACTGATTATATTATTGAATATACAGATAATAGTGAAGTAGTTAAGGCTCAAAAAGAAAGCTCAACTATTAATGTGTTAAATGGAATGGAATTTTCTCCTTCTAGTGATGACGAAAAAATAGCTGATGCAAAGAAATACTTAGAAGGACTTGGTGTTTCTGATAAAGCAAATTTATTTAAAACTATGATGTACTCTATGCAATCTACTAGTAATGTTGAAGATGAAGGAATATCAACATCAATGCAAGCCGGAACACCAGATATATCAACTATGAGCGAAGAGCAACTTGCAGCAATGTTAGATGAATACTTAAAGTCACCTGATGATGATACACTACTTAAAATTTACGATGCATATATTTCTACTGGAAGTTATGATGATAACATGACTACTTTTGGTGTAGTAAGCTTAGATGCACCATCATCTATTAGTATTTATACAGATAGCTTTGAAAATAAAGAAGCTATTTCTGATTGTATCGAAGACTATAATTCAACTGCAAATGAAGAAGATCAAATTAGTTATACTGATTATATTGGAATATTATTATCTTCTATAACTACTATAATTGATGTTATTTCATATGTATTAATTGCATTCGTTGCTGTTTCTCTTATTGTTTCATCAATTATGATTGGAATTATTACATTTATCTCTGTTATGGAACGTACTAAAGAAATTGGTATTTTACGTGCTATTGGAGCATCAAAACATAATATTTCTCAAGTATTTAATGCCGAGACATTTATTATTGGACTTTGTTCAGGCTTACTAGGTGTAGGAATTTCTGCATTATTATTAATTCCTATTAATTCTATTATTCACTCTGTATTAAATTTAGATACTATTAATGCCTCATTGCCACTATCAAGTGCAATAGGATTAATTATACTTAGCATGATTCTTACTATTATAGGTGGATTTGTTCCAGCTAAAAAGGCTGCTAAAAAGGATCCTGTTACAGCTCTTAGAACTGAATAATCTACTTAAACACAAAAAGGAGCTGTATCAGATTGAATTAATAAATTCAGTCTGAATACAACTCCTTTTTAATTGTTCAAAATTTTATAC
>NZ_JBCOAB010000088.1:0-5127 GCF_040227035.1 Clostridium sp. RTP31139st1_H3_RTP31139_211217 | reverse complement strand
TACACGCCCTTTACGTTTCTTATACCACTTAGGTAATTCATCAAGCCATAGCTCTTGTAATTCGTTTAGAGTATATCTTACTGAATCATCATAAGAAAATACTTTAATCTCTGCTCCATTCTTAGTGTTAATACTTCCTGGTATTCTAAAATAACTTTCTAGGTTCTGCTTTTCTGCTCCATACTCTTTTAACTCTTGTGAGAACACCTCTGAAATTCTTCTAGCTAGTGTTACCACATTATCCCTAAACTTAGGTATATAGCAAGTTTCAACGCTATATATAAGTCTTATTTGATTTCCATACTCTACAAAGTTAGGGGTAGGTATCTTCCTCTCAAAGAAGTCCATTTCTAATAATTTTATTACTTGATGTGGCTCTAACTCTTTAAGCTCCTTAATATTTTTATAATCAACATCAACTGGAATTGCATTGATACAAAATAGATTGCTCCTTGTAGCTCTATCCATAGTTCTAAATGGATTTAAGCTAAATAATATATCTTCTCTACCAAATGAGTTAATTACTTGTCTTAACTTCATTGGGTCTTTTAATGAGCTTGTTGGATATACTTTATTTTTTCCTGTAGTCTTATTCAAAACCCTTACAAAACATTCATCATTATTCACATAAATATATTTCAATAGCTCTGAACATTCTTCAATTTCTGATTTACTATATCTATCTAATTCTCTTACTGCTTGTACCATTACTTCACCTCCTTTGTTGGACTATTTTATTTTACTTTATATTTACCTGTTAGACAATGAATTTTCTTCCATCTATTGACAACAAGGTATAATATAATTTATCTACAGTGTAAGCTCCTCCATATAGCTCTTAAAATTTGGTACCTTTTTTATTTTTAGAAAAAGGGCCAAATGCCCCTTATAGTAAAATTGAAAAGTAAATGTCATATTAGATATATATCGAATATTACACTATTTATTGCATTTCTTAGCAATCTTTATAACACTCCTTAATGCTCCATCATTATTCTCTAATACATCTACCACTAAAACTCTAGCTTTAATATCTTTATTGTCTTTTTTAGCGTGAACCCAAACAATATCACCTTTCTCTATTTGACCTTCCAGTCTTTCTGGTATCTTCCACACATACCTCTTATTATGGTTTATATAGTCTTGTCCCTTTTTAGTTCCTCTTTGAATTTTTTTAATATGAAATCCCTCTATAACTTTCATAAATTTCCCTCCTATTATCTTAGCTATATATCAAATATAGTATTATCTTTCCATATCCCAAGCTCTTACTTTATTAGGCTTATTAACTGGTATGATCCTAGGATTATCAGTATTGCTCCTAACGTTATTCCCGTTTGAATTGTATATTGTTTTACTCTGTCCTTCCAATTCAGTTTGTCTATTCTCTCTACTTGAGATACTGTCTGACTTAATACTCTCATCATTTCCATGTGATATTTCTTTATATTTTCTACTTCCTTCAAAGCCTTTTCTAACTTCTCTTGATGAAGCTCTTTCAGTTCCTCTGATTTCTTTGTCATTATCTTGAAGGCTTCTTGTGTTTTCTCGCTTAGTTCCTTGTTCTTCTCTTCTCTTATTTTCTCGTTGCTCTTGTATAGCTCTCTCTCTTTCTCGATTAAGTCTATGGTCTTTATTAATCTGTTGTTCAAGACTGTCTGCTCTGCGTTCAAATTCTTTATCAGGGTTTGAAATTCCTTCATATCCGAAATTTGTTCCTCTTTCTCCATCTCTAAAAATTGATTTTTCTTGTCCATTAAACTCATTCTCTAATTCCTCCTTATTGTACCTATCTCCTAAGCTCCTCCCCCTAATGGCTTTCCCATGGTCGGGGTGCTTATAACTTATACTGTTTTTTGTTACTCTAGTTTCTATATCAAAGTTTCTCTCTAAAAACTCCCTAAAACTTTGTAAATCCTTTGTTCTTTCCCTTGCTATATCTATTATCTGTCTTAATTCATCTTTCCAAGGGATTTGCCCTCTATCCATTATCCTCTTTTCGGCACTACTAATCCTTTTCTCTGCCTTATGCTCTAGGTCTAAGGTCTTTAAATTTTCTCTCTCGCATAGCCTATTACTTTCTCTTTTTATATCCCATAGGCTCTTATTACTGGCATTGTATTTTAGTCCATTTTCAAAACTAACGCTATTAACCACTAAATGGTTATGTATATGGTCTTTATCTTTATGTGTTACTACAAATACCTCAAAGCCTTTAAATTGGCTATCTGCAAGTTCCTTGCCTATTTCATGAGCCTTTTCTGGGGTTATATTATCTTCAGGACTAAAGCTCTGTATTATGTGATGATATTTTACCCCTCCAGTTTTTCCATAAAGCTCTTGGGTCATATTAAAGTCATTAACTACATTATAAGGGTCGCAATCCTTCCCCCCTATAAGTTTTTCTTCTGTCTTTTCCTCTTGGGTTAAATAACTTACTATTTTTTTAGGTGTAGCCTTTGAGGCTATTCTTTTAATAACTGCCATTACTCATTCACCTTCTTTAAGGCTTGAAGAACTTCTCTCCATACATAATCAAGCTCTATTTTCATTTCTTGAAGCTCTTTAATATTTTCTATCTCTCCACTATTAACTTTTCTAGTTAATTGATTAAGATTAATTCCTATAGCTTTCATCTCTAAAACAAGCTCTTTAATATCATCAATAACTATAATTTCTTTTTCTAAAATTGCCTTTCTCATAAACTCACTTTTAGTGAGTTTTGATTTCTCGACCTTCTTTTCAAACCTTTTATATTCATCTTCTGATACTCTGCAATTTAGTCTTTTGACTTTCTCTGATTTCAAAATTATCACCTCGATTTTGAAATATTTTTAGGGTGGTCTTGGAGGGTTTCCCCTCTAAGCGAGTAGTGTTTTGTATGACAAACACGCATCTCGCTCTCTAATATATAATTATATGTTACCTATAAAGTATAATTATATCAAG
Source organism: Clostridium sp. RTP31139st1_H3_RTP31139_211217 (assembly GCF_040227035.1). Classification (NCBI taxonomy): domain Bacteria; kingdom Bacillati; phylum Bacillota; class Clostridia; order Eubacteriales; family Clostridiaceae; genus Clostridium; species Clostridium sp. RTP31139st1_H3_RTP31139_211217. The sequence goes on along the minus strand of NZ_JBCOAB010000088.1, from coordinate 2,178 downwards.
CCCTCAACTGAAAAGAGAATTATGAGTAAAAAATACTTGTCTGCTAATCAGATAAAATTAACCTAGTCCGTACTGCTCCAATTTTGCTGACACTAATTTTTTACTCATAATTCCCTTTATTTATTGTCAATAAATTTATTATTGCTCTATCTTCTTTTTATTAACCATTTATTACATTTTACTTCAAAGCTTTGTTTGTCTGGAAATATAATTCCCCTTCCAACCTCAATACAATCTTCACATTCATCAGTTAATTCATTCTCTACGTTAATATGTCCAAAATTATAATTGTACTCAAATATATAACCATTTTTAATTAATTTAAATTCTTTGTTTTTCTTCATAAAACAAGATTTTTAGGTTGTACATCATTGTAAATTATTTGATTTACTTATAATATTTTACTAAGTTTTTATAAACTATCCTTATAATATTATTTAAATTATTTTCTGATAAATAATAATTTTATTCACTTTTTATGTAATTTATGTTATAATTTACAAGTATACCAATTATAGATTTATTTTTAGGGGGAGTAAAATTGAAAAACTTATTTAAATAAGTATCAACATTATTATTATTATGTTGCTTAGTATCTTCAATATCAACACAAGTATTTGCTAGTACAAATTCTTATAATACAAATGTAGAAGACGATTCCATAGATACAAAAGCATCCTTCTTCATATCTGGTATAGGTGAAGATAGTAAAGGTGAATTTATATTTGTAATTGACCTTAATGATGTTCGTCATAAAGCATATATATATTCAGACTATGTTGGTTATAATAACATAACAAGTGGAGACGCGGTATATGTTGCACAATATCTTTTAAGGAAAAATGGATATAATATCACTTTGGATGGTATATTTGGTCCCAAAACTTATAATGCTATTGTATCATTCCAAAGATCTAAAGGCCTATCAGCAGATGGTATTATAGGTCCAAATACATGGAATAGTTTATATGGCAGATAAATTATATAATAATTTTTTGTAAAATAAATAATAAGAGCTCATTCATAATATTTAACATATTAATTATTATGAATGAGCTCTTATTATTTATGATTTATCTAAAAATTATTAATGTAATATATATTATCTTCTATTTAAATCTTCTTATTTCCTATTTTATTTAAAATATTATATATATAAATATAGTTTTCTTCTAATTTATCAATTTGTAATTTCGAAGGAAGTTCATTAATGTACTCTTTATATTCTTCGAGTAATGCATAGTTTTTACTATTTTCATCTACAATTGGAAGCATAGCAATCCAATTTTTAAAAGGCTCAGTTTCTATTGATTCAACATTAGATTTAGTAAGATTCGTTAAATGTTGGATATGAGCTTTAATTATTTCTATTAATTCATAGGTAGATTCTTCATCAATAGTTATCTCATAGGTAATTTTGAAGGCATCAATTCCATTTGAAACAATTTTTTCTTCAATCTCACTAAAATTTTCTTCATCATATATACCTGTAAAAATTTTAAACTTACTATCATCTTCAATTACAAAAGAATTAATAACACTTTTTAATGTATCACATTGTTGTATAGCTCCTTCCTTAGAGTTATAAGCTCCCATTTGCATAATTAAAAACCTTGCTGATAAATCACTAAAGTTTTGATTCTTCTCTTCTATTATGTTTAATTGTTTTTCAGAGTTTCCCATAATGAACTTACTAACTTTTTCTCCCCATAAATTAAACATACTGGTTGAAAGAATTATAGTAGCAACTAAAATCACTATTAATAAAAAGAAAAATGAATTTTTACCCTTTTTTTTTAAGTTATATATTGTATATCTCATATTGTAACCCCCTCTCTTTTTTTGTTTTAATATTATTGTTAAATTATACCATAAATGCATTATATTATAAACTCGCTTGGGCAATTAATACGTATTTTCTATAATTAATTAAATCATGTTAATATTAGATTAACTAACACATTGCAATTGTATAAACCAAAAACTGCGCAGAATTAAGCTTCTACGCAGTTTTTTCATTTTTATTTTTTAAAATTTACGGTTTTAAGCCATTTGTAAGGGTTTCCGAAACACTTAAAAGTTTACTATAAATAAACTTTCTTGTAAATTCGTATTTTCAGCCCCTTAATTTTTGATATTCTTGTTAATAAATTAATTAAATAACACTTTGTTTGCTAA
>NZ_JBCOAB010000087.1:0-5563 GCF_040227035.1 Clostridium sp. RTP31139st1_H3_RTP31139_211217 | reverse complement strand
ACATTAGGCTTATAATTTAAGTTCATGTACTTTTTCCAAACCCTGATGAGTTTGTCTTTATCCCAGAAATATTTTTTATCATCAAAGTAAGTTTGTTTAACCAACAGTATCATGTGCCAATGTGGATGAAATTCAATTCGCTCTCTTTTCTTATCGTACTTAGAAGTAACTTCCAAGTGTCTAACAGTGCCTTGTACAACTCCCTTTATCCCATAAGACCTTTTTTTACCAGTTTTCTTATCTACTTTATAATTCTTAGCAGTACTAAAAATTAATTCTTTTTTAATCATTTCTTGAACAGCTTTTTGCATCTTATCAAGTTCATCCTTTAGCTCACCAACACCAACGTTTTTTTGAGTTAAGGTTATAAATATCAAAGAACTATTTTTATAATTATTATCTTTCTGAATTGATTCTATAATCTTAAATAGCATTTGACTCGCTTTATGTGATTTTAAGTGAGAGCATATAGGACAATAACGGTCCTTACAAAAGCTACCACGCCAATGTTTATGATTTGGGTTTTGTATGCATTGTTGTAAATATCTCAAGCTATTACAATTAGCAATTAATTCAGATTTGCTTATATATCCTAAATCTTTGAACAAATTTGATATATCAACAGACATCATTTTTTCAATAAGAAATATATCTTCCTTTCGTGGAATATCATAGAGCTCTATATATTCCTTAAGTTCTTCATTCTGGTTTATGTAATATTGAATGAAGGGATTCTCTATATTCATTTCAATCTTTTCTCCTTTCGTTAATCACTCAATTTTCGGGTACGCTTTTTCATGCCCTCAGCCCAGTCATATCAACGGCTTGAAGGGTGTTACCCCCCGAATTTGATTTTCTATACATTATCAAGACAAACTTTTCGATATCTTAACAGATATCGAGTCTTGCAGACAGCCCCCTATTTTACAGGGTTTGAGCCATTTTTTCAGCCTTTTTCTTAGCTCTATATTCTCTCATATAGTTTTTTAAGTGCTCTTTGTTATTTTCTTGCCATTTTTTTCGAGCTTTTGCAACTGTTTCTTTATTTTCAACGCGATAAGCTTGCATATACACTCTAAAATATTCTGTTCTTTGTTGCACAATAATTTCTCCTTTCTTGTTTATCTATTACAGTATATATAATATATTAGATATAATCAATAATTTTCCTTTAAAAAAAAGACCTAAAAGGTCTTTTTTTGCTATAACTCCATTTCCTCTAAACTTGGAGGGTCAAGCTCCTTCGATTTCTTTAACAAAGAGCTCTTACCCATTTGCTCTAATTGTTCTATGGTTTTTATACGCGCCTTGTAATCTCCTTTTGCAATATTATAAACCCCTTCTCGTAAACTCGCATAATTCTCTTTGGTTTCCTGGAGCTCTGCTCTTAACTCCATGTTTTCAGTGTTCATTTTTTCAATCTCATTCGTGAACATAACACCTTTAATGGCATATTCCATTTGTTGCTCTGGAGCAAGAGCTTCTGCAAAGCTCCTTGCCTTGGCAACATTCCTATTCCAATCTTTATTGGTTTGGTAAGTTGCTTTTGTTAGTTCTACTTTTTCCCCACGTTCCAGCCCTAAGTGCTCCACTTGTGCAAAAAAACTATCTTGTAGAGCTCTTAGGTCTTGTCGACCATTAATATAACCAGAATAGTTAAATTTATTATCTTTAACTGTTGTTAAAATGGCATGTAGATGTGGAGTTTCTTCATCAAGGTGAGTTACTGCTTGCAATAAGTTTTCTTCTCCAAAAGTATCAACAAGCCATTTTTTACATTCATCAAAATACTGCTCATGGGCGACCCTTTTGAAAAAAGCTTTATCACTTGTAAACAACACCTCTATAGCCCTTACGGCGTCCTTACGAGTTTTTCTCTTGTTATTAGCATCTATTTGCTTCTCCAAGGCTTTTACGCGTCCTACAAGCCCTGTGTAGCCTTCTACGGTTATGTTATTGCTTCCATCTGCACTTAATACCGTTTTACGCCTTGTATTATGCTTCTCTCGTTCTGCAAGAGCTTGCATGCTCTTTATTTTCTGTATTCTCATTATAGCGTGGCTCATAGCTCTACCCCCTCATTACTCTCATTACCCTCTTTTGGTGTTCGTTTATTGTTTTGTGAACGCTTCTTTTCTAACTTCTCCATATATTCGGGATATTTTAAAATATACTGTGTTACCACCCAAGTTTTATATTCAAGTTCCACGGAGAGCTTTTCGATAAGCTCCTGAAGTTCTTCGATTTTATCATCTTGCCTTTTAATTTCATCAAGCTCTCGAAGTAACTCCCAATGCTCTCTACGTAATTTTAAATACTGTTGTTTTAAATCTTCAAAGAGCTCTTTAGCTTCTTTTAGGTCTTTATAAAAAAACATATTACGTCTTATACCTCCTATTTTTTGATAAGACATAATACAGTTTATATCTTTAAAAAACAAGTAAAGTCGTAATACATCTATTTTTTAATAACATATATTTATCTTACATAAGTCATATATGCCTTTACAATATAAGTCATATTACAACTTTCGACTTGAATACATAAAGATAAGTCGTAATACGATAATAATTTATATATTCAGAAGCTCCGCGAAGATGTCTTTTACAAGACATAACTCCGCGAAGATGTCTTTTACAAGACATAACTCACTACGACTTATTTATAAGTCCGTTCGCCCTACGGGGTTAAGTCGCTCACGCTCCATGCTCCTATGGAGCTTTTATCTTGGAAATAAAAAAGAACTCTTAAATAGTTCTTTTAATATCTCATCATTATTGCTCTTAACACAATTTCTCTATTACTACTATCAAGAGAACTAAACAATTCATTAATCCCAAGACTATCATTACCACTATACATATCAAACGCTAATAACATCATCTTCTTCTCTGAACTGCTTAGAGGTATTCTAAACTTTGGTTTTAAGTTGCCTTGTTCATCTTCCACGATATCTATTCTAAATCTGCCTTTATCAAAGTTATATAAACTATCTACTTTATGAAACAAATCTTCATTAGCACTCATAATATACATTCCTGGTACTCTTTCAATATCATTTATAGAGACACCTCTACCTCTTCCAACTAAATTATTAAATCTTTCTTCATGCTCTTTATTTATAAAATTCATTATCTTCCAACCTCCAAATTCATTTTTGTATTAATATTTATAATTATATCAATTTTCCTTTTTTTTAATTAGGCTCTGTTTTAAATAAATATTGATAATTATTATGACTATTTATCATGGAATTATATTCAAATTAAGTATATAATAAAAATATATTTTATTACATAATTGTATTATATTGTTATTATGTAAAAGGAGGTAAGTATATGATAAACATAAAAAAAATAATAATTCCATCGATATGTATAGCAATTTTATCGTTTGTTATTGGTGCTACAGATAATAAAAATTCAACTAAGATTTTAGACGGGGTATATACATTAAGTCAAATAATAACTCAGAACGGTGAAGTTAGAAGTTTTACTTATGGGGGAGAATTGACAGTTAATGATTTAAAAACCACATTTAAAACACCAACACAGAACTGTCAGTGGGAACTTGAAAAAAATAGCTATGAAGTAATTGAAAATGGATTTATTGAAACTTCTTCAAATACAAATGAAAAATATATATGGATGAAAATTAATAATTAAAGAATAACTATTAATAATAAAATAATTGATTCTCAAGTTTAATCTATTGCGAACTAAAGAGCAGTGAAAATTTCGCTGCTCTTTTGAATTTGCAACATATTATAAACATCAATTAAAAATACAGGGCACACTTCGCTTCTATGGGGGAGGTTGCCCCCATCCCCCCCACCAAACTATTTATACACATCTACTTGCACCCTCTCATAGGGGCTGACCCCACAAGGGGGCACATAGTTAAAGCTGTTTAGGCTGAGAGGGATTATTATCTATCCCCTTAGGTTGTTCATTTAATATTTTATGAACAAGTCCTACAGAGCATTTCATTTCTTTTGCTATAGCTCTATAGGATTTACCATCTAAAAAAAGCTTCATGATTTTACCCTTTTCATTATTTCCAAATTTAGATTTACGCCCAGCATTACGTTCATTTTTTAATTTATGAACACTGTTTTTAACTGCTTCCAGTTCTGCTTCTAATTCTGCAATTCTTTGTAGAGCTTCTGCAAGCTCTTGCTCTAATTCAGCTTTTTTCTTATATGCCATTTACAATACCACCTTTGTTCATATTTTAATTAATAGACGTTCATTAATTAATTTATATACACTATATTAACATACATTAGAACAATGTTCAATAATTATTTTTGAACGTTCATAAAATAAAAAAAGAACGACACAAATGCCGTTCTACATAAAGGATTTATATTGACCTCATTTTAAATTATTGATATAATCTTCTCGAATAGTTAAGAAATAATGTTTTTATCTATACCGTCTGATGTTTTAGTTTGGCAGCTTACATCAGATTTTTTTTTACTCAAATATTCTTCCTCTGAAATATCCATTGTGAAAGGGTCATACCCATTTAACTCTAATTTAATTAATTCTTCTAAGGCTTGTAGCTCTCCATCAACTTTCTTTAACTCTTGTTTTCTTTTTATAATTCTTTTTATCTCTCTATTCATACTGTCTTTATAATCATTTAATTTCTTCTCAGACAGATTATAATAACACTTATTAAACTTAGAATACCTTTGTAGATATTCAACGGTATCAGCTCCACACGTTCTACACTTTTTGTTTTTAAATATATCTACAAGTTCAGCGTCTTGCATTTCACTTACAAGCTCGTCAGTACTTTTATTTCCAAACAATCTTTCCTTAGTCTTTTTAAATGCTCCTGTAAATATTAAATCACGTCTATTATGTAAAGACTTATACATCTCATTGAGTATTACTTTTGAATCTGACCAATTAATCTTAATATTACCAGTACCTTCTTCAACATCAACTTTTATTAAATCACTATCTTTAGTACTATACTTTGATATTTCTTTAATAGCTCCATTTGGCTCCATATCCTTAAGTTTTACATCAAAGCTATGCTTGTCCTCACTTGCTCCATCGACAATCTTTCTAATATCAACATTAGGCTTATAATTTAAGTTCATGTACTTTTTCCAAACCCTGATGAGTTTGTCTTTATCCCAGAAATATTTTTTATCATCAAAGTAAGTTTGTTTAACCAACAGTATCATGTGCCAATGTGGATGAAATTCAATTCGCTCTCTTTTCTTATCGTACTTAGAAGTAACTTCCAAGTGTCTAACAGTGCCTTGTACAACTCCCTTTATCCCATAAGACCTTTTTTTACCAGTTTTCTTATCTACTTTATAATTCTTAGCAGTACTAAAAATTAATTCTTTTTTAATCATTTCTTGAACAGCTTTTTGCATCTTATCAAGTTCATCCTTTAGCTCACCAACACCAACGTTTTTTTGAGTTAAGGTTATAAATATCAAAGAACTATTTTTATAATTATTATCTTTCTGAATTGATTCTATAATCTTAAATAGCATTTGACTCGCTTTATGTGATTTTAAGTGAGAGCATATAGG
>NZ_JBCOAB010000086.1:0-5637 GCF_040227035.1 Clostridium sp. RTP31139st1_H3_RTP31139_211217 | reverse complement strand
ATTTTAATCATAGCTTCTGTTGTAATATCTGAATTTTGTCTATGCTCTCTAATTATTAAATCTAATGCTTCACTACTATACTTTAAATTATTTTTCTCTTTAACTTCTTCTATGTACTCTACATTTTTTTCTGTCATTTTATATTCTTTTCTTATTCTTGCCATCTTAAATTTAACTCCTTTTACTTTTTTATTAAGGGCTTTGCCCTCGCTATGCTCACCCATAAACTTAAAAAAAGTTTAATCAAATCCAAATATGAATTATAAAATATCTTAACTGGAAATTATACCTGTAGATATTTTATAAGAGCATAAAGAGAAACTGCCCCCAAAAATTTTGTGGGGCTAGGCAAAGCCTAGCATTTTCTTGGGTACAAAAAAATTTCCAAATGTCCCACTTTGCCACACAAAAACCGTATTAAAACCGTATATAATACGATACTTTGTCAGCAGTTATTTTCTTAATTTTATCACACATTTTTTTAATCTCAAACTATTTTTTTATAAAAAAAATGGAGCCACTGCTCCATAAATAAATAATCCCACTAAAATATAAATAGTATTTTAACTTTCAATTTGTAAGCCTATTTCTTAAAATTTTAAAAAAACTTTTTTTCTCGGCTTTTTGGCTCTCCATTTTAAATTTAATCTCTTGTAATTTCTTCTCAAGCTCACTAACTCTAAGCTCCAAGCTATTTGTACCCTCAAATTTTTCTTTTTCTCTCAAAGCTCTTTCCTCTGTTGATACAATAATAAACTTACTCATACTAATATTTTTCTTTTTTGCTATATCTTTAAATAATGCTTTTTGCTCCTTACTTACTCTAATCTTTATATAATCATCTTTTATAGCCATTGTTCCCACCCCTATAAATTAATTTAATCCCCTGTTATCACCATACCATAAACATAATAAAAATCTTGTCTAATCCTAGAACAGGTACTACGTACCCTATAATACAAGGGCTGAAAATTTGATACCTATTTAAATGTATCTTTATGAAAAAAAAGAACAGGTACTACGTACCCATAATACAAGGACGAGAAAATTTGATACCTGTTTTTAATTAAAACTTGCAGAATTGAAATATTGAATTAGTTCTTAAAATGCTTTATAATACAAAAAGAACAAGTATTATATTAATCCTTGTTCTTTTAAAAAGTTTCTATCACGGACATACGTTGGTTTTGATATGTCTAGTTGTGAACATATATCTTTTTGTTTAAGACCTTGTGCCAAAAGGTCTTTTATTTTTGCCCTTCTTTCTGCAATTTTATCTTTTTCACTTACTTTCCCATCAGCTCTCAGCTTTTCTTGATATTTGTTTTTTTGATATTCTCTATCTCTCAAATTCTTTCTTCTTTTAAATTCTCTCTTAGAAATTATTGTACTCATATAAGTTTCTTCAAGCTCTGTAATTGCTAAAAGCTCTATAAGAGTTTCATTCTTGTACTTATAATCCTTATCTTTGCTTAAATAAACCTTCTCTGCACTCCTAGTAGCTCTTATAACCTCTGTTTCACTTAATGGATATACAAACTCTCTATTAAGCTCTAAAACGTCCTCTAAAGCCTTTTTAGTGTCCTCTAAGAAATAACATAGATAATATCTATACAAGAATAATATAAGCTCTCTATGCCCTTTTAAATCATACTCTCTTAGTTCACATAGTTTTATTATGTCTTGTATTCTAGCATAATAAAGACTTCTTTCTCTATGAATAAATACCGTCTTACTCGGTCTACCCTTTTTCTTAGCTTTTCTTTCTTCAAGCTCTGGTAGATATTCATTTTGAATTTCTCTTAAATCATAAATATAATCATACTGCTCTATAACTTTAACAGTTGTCTTAGATTTAGAGTTAATACTTCCTGGTACTCTTAATATTCTTGTAGGGTCTAAAGCTTGTCTATCAGCTCCAAACGGCTTTAAAACACTATATAAATATTCTTCTATTGCTTTCCATAAGGGTAATGCCTTACTTGGTACTGAATTTAAAAGCCATATTAAATAAAGTCCTCTGCCACTATCTATGATTAAATTAGGTCTTGGAATACTTTTATTAAAATAATCTGCTTCAAGGTGCATTATTATTTGCTCCTTAGTGAATCCAGTTTTATAAATATCTAAATCTATAAATTGAGCTTTAAGCTCCTTTAGATATTCTAATCTTCTAAAGGTACTATAAAAAGTATTTATGCTAATATATACATTCTCTTGGTTGAAATCTTGCTCCAATAGCTCATTATATCTATAATGCCATTGCTTGTACCCACAATTGATTTCAGCCTTAGTAATCCACCCTTTGCTATCACTATGTAGAATATCTAAGTAATTTATTTGCTCTGAATATTTCTCTTTCATTAATACTTGCCCCATGCTCTCACCTCCCTTGTTATGAATATACACCACTATATTATAATTTCTTATATCTATTAAAATCTATAACTTCTGACTTTTTAGTTTTAATTTCTTTATTCTTATTAAAATTTTTATCTATTTCCTTTGTTTTTTCTTTTTCTCTTTTCTTCTTTAATCTCTCTTTAAAGGCATTTATAGCCTTTTCTAAAATTGCATCATTTAATTCAATGAACTCAAATGTTTGCTTATCTAAATATTCATACTTTCCATTCTCACCTTCTAAGGTACAATATAAGTAATCTTCTAATAGTTCCTCATCTGATTTTTTTCTGTCATAGTATCTTAAATAATAATTTATACTGCCACTTATTTTTACCCATAGCTTTTTTTCATCCATGCTCTCACCCCCTTTGTTTAACTTCTATTTTACTTGATATTAAAATACTATACAATGCAAAATATTCCATCTATTGACAACAAGGTGTAATATATTTACCTATGTGATAAGCTCAACAATATAGATTTTAACAAAAAATTAACCTGTTTTAATTTAAGAAAAAGGGGCAAATGCCCCTTATAGTAAAATTGAAAATAAAGCGTTATATTAGTTATTTATCGAATATAGTATTACCTTTCCATATCCCAATCTCTTACTTTATTAGGCTTATTAACTGGTATGCTCCTAGAATTATCAATATTGCTCCTAGCGTTATTCCCATTTGAATTGCATATTGTTTTACTCTGTCCTTCCAATTCAGTTTGTCTATTCTCTCTACTTGAGCTACCGTTTGACTTAATACTCTCATCATTTCCATGTGATATTTCTTGATATTTTCTACTTCCTTCAAAGTCTTTTCTAACTTCTCTTGATGAAGCTCTTTCAGTTCCTCTGATTTCTTTGTCATCATCTTGAAGGCTTCTTGTGTTTTCTCGCTTAGTTCCTTGTTCTTCTCTTCTCTTATTTTCTCGTTGCTCTTGTATAGCTCTCTCTCTTTCTCGATTAAGTCTATGGTCTTGATTAATCTGTTGTTCAAGACTGTCTGCTCTGCGTTCAAATTCTTTATCAAGGTCTGAAATTCCTTCATATCCGAAATTTGTTCCTCTTTCTCCATCTCTAAAAATTGATTTTTCTTGTCCATTAAACTCATTCTCTAATTCCTCCTTATTGTACTTATCTCCTAAGCTCCTGCCCCTAATTGCTTTACCATGGTCGGGGTGCTTATAACTTATACTGTTTTTTGTTACTCTAGTTTCTATCTCAAAGTTTTTTTCTAAAAACTCCCTAAAGCTTTGTAAATCCTTTGTTCTCTCCCTTGCTATATCTATTATCTGTCTTAACTCATCTTTCCAAGGGATTTGACCTCTATCCATTATCCTCTTTTCGGCACTACTAATCCTTTTCTCTGCCTTATGATATAGGTCTAAAGTCTTTAAATTTTCTCTCTCGCATAGCCTATTACTTTCTCTTTTTATATCCCATAAGCTCTTATTACTGGCATTATATTTTAGTCCATTTTCAAAACTAACGCTGTTAACCACTAAATGGTTATGTATATGGTCTTTATCTTTGTGTGTTACCACAAATACCTCAAAGCCCTTAAATTGGCTCTCTGCAAGTTCCTTGCCTATTTCGTGAGCCTTTTCTGGAGTTATATTATCTTCAGGACTAAAGCTCTGTATTATATGATGATATTTTACCCCTCCAGTTTTTCCATAAAGCTCTTGGGTCATATTAAAGTCATTAACTATATTATCAGGGTCGCAATCCTTCCCCCCTATAAGTTTTTCTTCTGTCTTTTCTTCTTGTGTTAAATAACTTACTATTTTTTTAGGAGTAGCCTTTGAGGCTATTCTTTTAATAACTGCCATTACCCATTCACCTTCTTTAGTGCTTGAAGAACTTCTCTCCATACATAATCAAGCTCTATTTTCATTTCTTGAAGCTCTTTAATATTTTCTATCTCTCCACTATTAACTTTTCTAGTTAATTGATTGAGATTAATTCCTATAGCTTTCATCTCTAAAACAAGCTCTTTAATATCATCAATAACTATAATTTCTTTTTCTAAAATTGCCTTTCTCATAAACTCACTTTTAGTGAGTTTTGATTTCTCAACCTTCTTTTCAAATCTCTTATATTCATCTTCTGATACTCTGCAATTTAGTCTTTTCACTTTCTCTGATTTCAAAATTATCACCTCGATTTTGAAATATTTTTAGGGTGGTCTTGGAGGGTCTCCCCTCTAAGCGAGAAACAAATTTATTTGTTGTATTTACATACTTTTGTATGACAAATACGCATCTCGCTATCTGTATTATAATTATATTTTACCTCTAAAGTATAATTATAACAACCCCCAACCGAAAGGGGAGTTATTAGTAAAAATGCGTGGCTGTTAAATCGGATAAAATGAACGTAGTAAGTGCTAATCAAATTTTGCTGGCACTAATTTTTTTACTCATAATTTCCTTTATTTATTTTCAATAAATTTATTATTGCTCTATCTTCCTTTTATTAACCATTCATTATATTTTGCTTCAAAACTTTGTTGGTCTGGAAATATAATTCCCATTCCAACCTCAATACAATCTTCACATTCTTCTGTTAATTCATTATCTACATTGATGTGTCCAAAGTTATAGTCATACTCAAATATATAACCATTTTTAATTAATTTAAATTCTTTATTTTTCATATAATCTCCCTCTGTTCTATTGTAATATTACGATATATCTATAATATATCTTTTTCAGTATCTTGATATATAACTTCATCACCTATAATTTTATAAGTATCTAAAAATCTATACCATACTCCACCTTTTTTACACTCATTAACTACTCTAACTTCCCAATGCTCCTTAAACTCCATTATATGTATCTCTATATCTCCGTATGGATTTTGATTATATTCAAAATTTAATCCATCTAGTTTAATTCTTTCCATAGTTTTTTTGAGTTCTAATATTTGATTTTTAATCTCTTCTGGAATTAAATAATTCATTTTAACCTCTCCTTATAATAAATTCTTTTTTATTTGTATTATTACCAATTAACACTAATCATAAATACCTTTTAAAGCTCTTTGGATTGTACAAGTGCTTAATCCAATTTCTTTTACTATTGCTCTGTAACTTAATCCAGAAGCTCTAAGCTCTTTAATTTTTTTAACTTGTTCATCTGTTACTTTTCTTGGATTAATTAAAGCTCTTGATTCTAACTCTTCTATTTTTTTCTTTAACTCTTTATTTTCTTTAACTAATTCTTCATTAGCTG
>NZ_JBCOAB010000085.1:0-5758 GCF_040227035.1 Clostridium sp. RTP31139st1_H3_RTP31139_211217 | reverse complement strand
ATACAAGACACCGTTAGAAGCATTTAACGAAGAACAAGCTAAGTGTTGCACTTAGCTTGACAATTCGTCATTAATATTATTTTATATTTTTAGTTTAATAAAATATCTTAAAAAAATAATTAAAAAATTAACAATATTGTGATAAAAATCACATACTTGAATGATTTCTATAAGTATAATAACTATTGTTGAGGAGTGATTAAGTAAATTTGTTGAATGAAAAGTGAAAAAATTAACAAATGAATTTAATTCAACTCTATTACACAAGATATATATAGAACTTATTTATTAGTTTATTTTTAAATTTTAGGAGGAATCATGAATAATAAGTCACTAATACAAAAGATTAAAAACTTACCAGTTCCAATTTTACCAACCATGGTAGGGGCATCAACTTTAGCTAATGTATACTCAGGTATGGGATATACATGGGTAAGACATTTAACTATATGGGCAGCAATTGCTGTTTTAATAGCATATATAGTTAAAATGGTTGCTCACTTTGATACTGTAAAAAATGAATATTCAAATACAGTTCCAGCATCACTTTATGCAGGATTTACAATGATAACTATGATTATTGGTAGTTATATTTATACTTATAATGCGGCTTTTGGTAAGGCACTTTGGTTTATAGGTTTAATATTACATGCAATTCACATTCTAATATTTACATATAGAAACGTAGTAAAAGGTGTTAATATGCAAACTTTCGTTCCAAGTTGGTTTGTTACATATAATGGTATAATGGTTTCTACAGTAGTTGGTGGAGTTATGAATGAACCTTTAATAGGTAAAATAGTTGTATACTATGGTATTGCAGTATTTACTATAATAATTCCATTTATGATTTATAGATTAGCAAAATATGAAATCAAAGATCCAATGTATCATACTCAAGCAATTGTACTTGCACCATCAAGTCTTTGTTTAGTAAGTTACCTTAATTTTATTCAAACACCAAATAAATTTATAGTTTATTATTTATACTTTGCAGTAATTTGTGCATTAATATTCATAATAAGCAAATTACCAAAATTCTTCTCATATATTTTCCATCCAGGATTTGCAGGACTTACGTTCCCTATGGCTATAGGAATTGTAGCTTCAACAAAGATGTCTGCTTACTTAATAGGTCAAGGATATGAAACTTTTGGTTATATTGTAAATCAAATAGCTGGAATTCAAATATACATAACAACTGGTATAATATCAGTAGTATTATTTAAATTCTTTATGATGTTAGTAGATAGTTATAAAAATAAATAAAATTTTATAATTTAATAAAATATGCTCCTTATATAGTGTCTAATTTAAATGATGAAACTATATGATGAGCATATTAATTTTATATTTGAAGATTTAATTTTAAAAATGTTTAGTTGGTTTATCAATTTCATAAGGTGTTTTTTCATTTGCCTTATTTTTCACTTTTTCTGCATAATCATTACAGCTAGGATCAGATTTTGAACAACATTTACTCATTTCATTCACCTCTTTTAACTGAAGTATTAAATTAGTTATTAATTTTGCATCTATAAAAGATTTTCCACTAATAACACATAAATAGTTTAACCTAATAAATTAAAAAATATATCTGATAAATATAGGGATAAGTAGCAATAAAATTTTGTATAAAGAATAAGAAATAATAAAAAATATTAATATTGACATAGAAATAAAAAGTATTATAATTAAAACATACCCCCCTGGGGTGGGGGGTAATATGGAGGAGAACTATGGAAGAAAGAAAAAAAGCAATTCAAAATTTAAAAATAGCAAAAGGACAAATTGAAGGAATAATAAAAATGATTGAAGATGAAAGATACTGTATTGACGTTTCTAATCAAATAATTGCAGTTCAATCATTATTAAAAAAGGCAAATATGCAAATTTTAAAAAGACATTTAGATCATTGTGTTAAAGATGCGATAATAAATAATAATGGCGATGAAAAGATAGATGAAATAATGAATCTTTTTGAGAAGATATCTAAATAAGGAAAGGAGAGAAATTAAATGGATAAAAAATATAAAATTGGTGGAATGACATGTTCTGCATGTGCAAATAGAGTAGAACGTGGAATTAAAAAAATGGAAGGCATGAAAGATGCTAGTGTTAATTTTACTACAGAAACATTAACAGTAAGTTTTGATGAGAATAAAGTAACATCAAATGAAATAGAAAAGAAAGTAGAAGTTCTTGGATATTCAGTAATTAAAAATATAAAAACCCATACTTATAGGGTTGAAGGAATGACATGTGCAGTATGTGCTGGTAGAGTTGAAAAAGTAACAAAAAAAATAGAAGGTGTTCAAGATTCGGTAGTTAATTTAACTACTGAAAAAATGAGTATTACAGTTGATGACGATATAGTAACTTACGGAGATATTAAAAGAGCTGTAGAAAAAGCTGGCTATAAGCTTGTAAGAGAAGAAGAAAAAGAAAATACAGAAAAAAAATTATCTGATAAAGATAAATTATTAAGAAGACTTATTTTTTCATGTATTTTTACAATTCCACTTTTAATAGTTACTATGGGACACATGGTGGGAATGCCATTGCCTAAGATAATAGACCCTATGGTTAATCCAATGAACTTTGCTGTATTTCAAATTATATTAACAGTTCCAGTTATGGCTATAGGATATAAATTCTATTTAATTGGATTTAAAAATTTGATAAAGTTAAGTCCAAATATGGATTCACTAATAGCTGTAGGAACAAGTGCAGCTTTTCTTTATAGTGTATTTGGAATGTATAAAATAGCTACTGGTGATACAAGCTATGCTATGCATTTATATTTCGAAGCAGCAGTTACAATATTAACACTTATAACACTTGGAAAATATTTAGAAGCAATATCAAAAGGAAAAACATCTGAAGCAATTAAAAAATTAATGGGCTTAGCACCAAAAACAGCAACTATTATTAGAGAAGGTAACGAAATAGTAATTCCAATAGATGAAGTTGTAGTTGGAGATATAATATTAGTTAAGCCAGGAGAAAAGTTACCAGTTGATGGTGAAGTTATTGAAGGTTCAACAGCAATAGATGAATCAATGCTTACTGGAGAAAGTATACCAGTTGAAAAAATAGTTGGAAGTAATGTAATAGGTGCAAGTATTAACAAAACAGGCTTTATTAAATATAAGGCTACAAAGGTGGGGGGAGATACAGCATTATCTCAAATAATTAAATTGGTTGAAGATGCACAAGGATCAAAAGCACCAATTGCAAAGATGGCAGATGTTATTTCAGCATACTTTGTTCCGATAGTAATCGGGCTTGCTATTTTTTCAGCAATTGCATGGTTAATAGCTGGAGAAACACCGGTATTTGCATTAACAATATTTATATCAGTACTAGTAATTGCGTGCCCTTGTGCTTTGGGATTAGCAACACCTACAGCAATAATGGTTGGTACAGGTAAAGGTGCAGAAAATGGAGTATTAATTAAAGGTGGAGAAGCATTAGAAATTACTCATAAAATTAATACTATAGTATTTGATAAAACAGGTACAATAACAGAAGGAAAACCAGTTGTTACTGATATAGTATCTAGAGGGAAAGAAAATAATATATTATTAGCTTTAGCTGCAAGTGCAGAAAAGGGATCTGAACATCCATTAGGTGAAGCTATAGTAAGAGCAGCAATAGAAAAAAATATTGAATTAAAATCATTAGAAAATTTCAATGCAATACCTGGTCATGGAATAGAGGTAGTAATAGAAAATGAATCAATTTTATTAGGAAACTTAAAATTGATGAAGGAAAGGTCAATAGACATAGGTGAATTAAGGGGTGAAGCAGATAGATTAGCAAATGAGGGTAAAACCCCTATGTTTATTGCAATAAATAATTCATTAGAAGGAATTATTGCAGTTGCTGATACAGTAAAGCCAAGTAGTATTAATGCAATTAAAGAGCTTCATAACATGGGAATTAAAGTTGCAATGATTACAGGAGACAATAAAAAGACTGCTGAAGCTATTGCAAAGCAAGTAGGAATAGATATAGTTTTATCAGAAGTATTGCCTGAAGATAAAGCAAACGAAGTTAAAAAGTTACAAGGAAAAGATGATAAAGTTGCAATGGTAGGAGATGGAATCAATGATGCACCAGCATTAGCACAAGCAGATATAGGAATAGCAATTGGATCAGGAACAGATGTAGCAATTGAATCAGCAGATATAGTTCTTATGAGAAGCGATTTAATGGATGTTATAGTAGCTATTAAGTTAAGTAAAGCGACAATAAGAAATATAAAACAAAATTTATTCTGGGCATTTGGATATAATGTTTTGGGAATACCTGTAGCCATGGGGGTATTACACATATTTGGAGGACCATTACTTAATCCAATGATTGCCGCAGCAGCAATGAGTTTAAGTTCAGTTTCAGTATTAGCTAATGCTTTAAGACTTAAGAAGTTTAAGGCTTAAAATTTAATTAGTAAAAAATAATTATTTTATAAATAATTTTATTTAATAAAATTAACAATATAAATATGAAATTTTTATATTTGGTTTTGATAATTTAAGGAGGAGATATTAATGTTAAAAAAGATATTTATTGAAGGTATGAGTTGTAATCATTGTGTAAATCATGTAAAAGAAGCTTTAGCAGAGCTAAAAGATTCAGGCAAAATTCAAGTGAATTTAGAAGAAAAGTATGCCATAGTTGAAACATCTTCTAACAATGATGAAATTAAAGAAAAGATTGAAGATCAAGGCTATGATGTAGTATCAATCGAAAGTATGTAGCTAAATTTAATACTAATTTAGTAAGAAAGAAATAAAAAATAAGCAGTAAATTGAAGTGGTAAGTTAAAAAATAAATATAGGTTTATTTAATTAAAACTATATTTTTAGAAAATCCATTAGGAGTTTCAATATTAACTTACCACTTATAATTTGTCATAAAAAAATATTGTATAGTAATATTTTTTTATCAGTATCTTAGTACATGTCTGTAATTATTGGCTACATAATTATATCCGTCAATCCAATAATCTAATAAATCAGGTCTATAATTTAATAAATCTTGTAAAAACTTATCAAATACCTTTAACTTCAAAAGTAATTTAATTATGTCTTTAGGATAGGGGGTGTTTTTTACATAAGGTTTTCTTGGATCAATAACTTTAATTTTTTCGTTAGAATCAATAAAAATATGAGCATTTCTAACATTAAGTCTTTTAAACTTTAATCTTTTTAAATCTTCGAGTAAATCTATTATTTCTTTAGAAAGAGAATAGGATAAGCCTTTTTTTTGAATATATTCATAGAGATTTTCACCTTGGACATATTCTCTAACAACTATATTGCTCACTCTAATCAATACATTTGGAAAAAAAGGACTATCTTTTACATCATCAAGAATAGAAACCTCTTTTTTAGCAGCTTTTATTGTATTAAACTGCTTAATAGCAAAACCTTCTGGAGTAAGAAAAACACTTCCTTCAGCTCCGGATCCAAGTAAAATACAATCATTTAATTCTATGGTATAGTTCATAATATCACTTAAATTATTGCTTAGGATAGTATATGCAAACTACTGGAAAAATTCTAGCAATAATTTAATTAATGGTTCATAATATTAGAAATTAATTTCTAATATTATAGAAAATATGATATAATCATGTAAATATTGTGCTAAAAAATAATATTAAAAACAAGGAATCTGTTAAGCTGATATGAAAAAATAGCTTGATTTTTCATAGAATTGCTCGCTCTTTGAAAATTATATAAGTTTA
>NZ_JBCOAB010000084.1:0-5844 GCF_040227035.1 Clostridium sp. RTP31139st1_H3_RTP31139_211217 | reverse complement strand
TAATACTTACAAGTTATAGGACAAGGAATATTCGGATTTTAGGAGATTTTGGGTATGGATTTAAAAATAATGAAGTCGACAGGTAAGGAATGGTATGACAAGTGCATAGGAGAAAGATTTACCATTCACTCTGAAAGTAAAAAAGGTGGTAAAGGTAAATATGTTGTAAGAATACCTAAACACCTTAGATGGCTTATGAATGGTTATATGTATGGTTGGGTTGATAAAGAACACTGTATATTACTAAAACCATTACCAACGTACTATAAATTAATTAGTTTTAATGGTCATGGGGCATTAGTTGATCATAAGGAGGAAGAGTAATGAAAATTAAAGATTTAATAAAGAAATTACAAGAGTTAGATGGTGAAAAAACTATAGGAATTTATAATTATGAAGAAGAGGAAGAAGATTTATATTTATATGTTCATAAAAATATTTACACCGATGCAAAATGTGATTACTTGATTGAGTAAAGTAATTCGCAATTCAAAAATATTGTGAAGGAGAATAATTAAATGAATTTATTAAATATAGGTAAAAAAATTGGTGAATTAGAAGGATTAATCTCAAAAATAGACTGTGGAACATTGGTTACTAAGAAGAATCAAACAAATGAACACATTAAGTATAGAGCATTAAAATTACTGAAAGAGTTGAATAATGAATTTGAAAAGTAGCACACCTTTCAAAAAAAGAGAGAATAGAAGGGAATACGGATAATGCTATATACTTCTATTCTCATAAGATAATCAAAATCAATTAGTGAATGGGGAGGAGAGAACATGGAGAACTTAAACTATAGAAATTGTAATGAAGAAGTAACTGTTAAATTAATAGGCAAATTAACACTTGAATTTCCAGAGCTAGAGGTTAATCTACCAAGACAACTAGAAATAAAAAGATTGGTAGAAGAAGTTTTATATGGATATGAGGTTACTACAAAAGAAACAGCATTAGTAACAAGTGATCTTGAAGATAGAATAAACTATTTTTTAGCTACTAAAAAGCTTGAAGGATTATCAGCAGCTACTTTAAAAAATTACAACTATAATCTTAGAAAATTATGCAAATTCTTTAATAAGCCAGTATCTATGATTACAAGTGCTGATATTAAAATGTTCATGTATGCAGAAAGTAGTACTAAAAGTGCTGCTGGAATGAACACATTTATGACACCTATTAAATTATTCTTTGCATGGCTTCAAAATGAAGAGTTTATAATTAAGAATCCATGTTCTTCGGTAAAACCAGTAAAAGAACCAAAACGAGAAAAGAAACCTTTAAATGAAGAACAAGTTGAAATGTTAAGAGATTGTATGCTTAGTAGGAGAGATAGAGCAATATTAGAATTTTTCTTATCAACTGGTTGTAGAGTAGCTGAAGTTGGCAATGTTAAGGTAAAAGATTTAGATATGACTAATAAAACTTTATTAGTTATAGGAAAAGGAAATAAAGAAAGAAGAGTATATTTTACAGAAAGATGTAAAAGAGCAATACTTAATTATCTTAGAGAACGTGAAGAGCAAGGAATAATAAGCGAATATTTATTCTGTTCTTCAAAAGCTCCAAATAAAAAATCGAATAATACAGAGCCTTATAAAAAATTAAATAATCGTGGTTATCAAGTAATTGTAAATAAGATGCAGAAAATGGCCAATATAGAAATGAGGATTACACCTCATACATTTAGGCATACCATGGCTACATTTGCTTTAAGAAGTGGAATGGCTCCAGAATGCATACAACAAATTTTAGGACATAATGATGTTGGATTAACATTAAGGGTATATGCGAAAGTAGCTCAAACAGATGTTGAATATGCATATAGAAAATTAGTTTCTTAAAAATAAAGGATAAAATTAACATGAAAACACAACAGATAAGAGATTTAGAAGGAAATGTCTTAAGGAGTGAGGCTTAGTGTTAATAGTATTAATTATAATTACAATGCTTATCATAATATTATTTGTTTTATCAGCGATAATCATAGCAAAAGATCATGATAATGAGTTTATGACTAGCTGGGAGAAATGTAATGGCAACTGTAAAAGTTGCAAGGATAAGGAGCAATGTATGAATAGACCTTATGAGGGGGAATGAAAATTGGAAGAAGATAAATTTGGAAAAACAGAAGGTAGGCTATATAGATATTTTGAGAATATAAAGAGAATAGCTTCACTTAATGAACAAAATGTAGAGTTGGATAAAAGATATGATCATGTAGATGAAATATTAAGGACAAGCAACTTCAACTTTGATATAAGCATAGGTTCTATTGGATTTGAGGAAAGAGTACAAACTTCATGCACTGGTGAAAGTGTAGTAGAAAAGCAAATGTTCCAGCAAGCAGAAAGTTTAATTAAAGAGCAGAGGATAATAAGAAAAACTCAATTTAAGAACCAGGTAAGGGTTAATGAGTTAGAGAGAAACAATATAAAGATGAGAGTTGCTATAGCAATGCTTGAAGAAGAAGATAAGAAGTTTATTTTCTATAAGTACAATAAGAAGTTAAGTATAGAGGCTATATCAGAAGAATTTAATTTATCAATAAGGACAACTTACAGATTAAGAAAACAGATCATAGAGAAAATAATGAAATTGCTTTAGGAGTTTTAATATGGGGATTTATCTTATAGAAGCAGAGGTAAAGGTTAGACACCTTTACTCTGTACAATCTAAAACTGAAGATGAAGCTAAGAAGTATCTAGAAGTAATGGAACGTAACAAAGGTGAATTTGATGGAAACAACCTAATTTTAGATAAGGTTTGGGTAGGAACTATCAGTAATGAAATCATAGATTCTAATGAGATTGAGGAGGTAAAGAAGATGGAAACTAATTATGAAATCATAGGAGTAACTGACATAGATGAAGTTACATTAGATATTGAAATTGGAATTGAGGAGGTAGAAATTAATGAATAAGGTAATTTTAATAGGGAGGACTGTTGCTGATCCAGAGCTAAGATATGCAGCAGGAAGTGGAACAGCAGTTTGCAAGTTTACATTAGCAATTACAAGACAATTTAAGAAAGATGAAACAGATTTTATTAGGTGTGTAGCTTTTAATAAAGCAGCAGAAAATATAACTCAATATATAACTAAAGGCAGGCAGTTAGCAGTTACAGGAAGTATTAGAACTGGCAGTTATGATGCTCAAGATGGAACTAAAAGATACACTACTGATGTAATGGTAGAAAGTTTTGAGTTTATCGGGAATAACAAAGATAATGGTAGTAGCAATGATAGCAATAGCAACTGGAATCCCCCAGTAGATGATGGAGGTTTTGGAGATATGACACCAGTAGATGATGGAGACATGCCATTTTAGTTATTAATACATTAAATAATTTGGAGGTAAAGAGTTTATGATATATGAATTAAATAAAACTAAAAAGAAAAATGGGGTTGAATATAAGGAGCAGAAGTTCTCTATAGATACTGGGGATAGAGTAAATGATATTAACATACAAGATGCAGTAATTCATGTATTGGATAGTAATGCAGGAGAGCCAATATTAAATGAATACACATTAGAATTAACTGAAGATACTTATAACTTCTTATATAAGCATATAGAAAAGATATTTAAAAATGATGATTTAGTACCAGCGGCATTTAATCAAGAAAAAAATTTAGTTAAGGAAATAGTACAAGATTATCTAAATGGAATAGATAGAGATATCATTGAGATATCTAAGGGATTAGCAAGGCAATTATTTGCAATAATGAAATGTAATATCAATATTCCAAGTTGTGATCTTATCGTAACATCAATAATAACCGACCAAGGGCCAATGCTTGGAATACTTAAGTTAGATTATGTTAATAGTTTTACTCATCAAGTAGATTTTATAGGCAATAAAATAGGGGTCGGCCTGATAAAACATAGTGCAGCATTACCAGGAAGTAGTCAAAGAATTCAAAAGGCAGCATTTATTAAACCAATAAGGGGAGGACAAACATTTGATTTATGGGTATTAGATAGTAATAAAGGCAGAAAAATAGATTATGATGAATATGGAGCAAACTATTTTAGCAATACCTTCTTAGGATGCAGTCAAGTATCAGATAGTAGAACAGAAACTAAAGCATTTATCCATGCAGTAGAAAGATGGACTAGAAACAATATAACTGAAAATGCAGTAGAAGCAGAAAATATAAGAACTACAGTTAAGGATAAGCTTCAAGAAGAAGATAATATAAATATTACTGAATTAGCAGATGAATTATTTAGAGATGAGCCAAAAAAGAAGCAAGACTTTGAAGTATATATTAAAGGCAATGGATTAGATGAAAAAATAAAAGTAGACAAGCAGTTTGTAGAGAAGAAGTTTAAGAGAGTAAGACTTAAAATTGATAAAGATATTGATTTATATATAGGGAAAGAAGCATACAAGGACCAAAGTAAGTTTGAAATTCAGCGTAATGGTGATGGAAGTATTAATATGATAGTAAAAAATGTGATTAATTATATTGAGAAGTAATGAATAATTTTGAAATTATCACTCACTATTTTCGAGTAGTGATAATTTCAAACAATATTCGGATTTAAGGAGGATTTTATGTTATTAAGAATTTTTTTAGATTTATTGATTCAAGAACAAAATGTAAAGATATTTTCAACTGAATTAAGTGGAGATGAAGCAGTTTATATAGGTGATGCTATAAATTGTCCTTATTGGATAGCAGAATATCACTTAGAGGATGGTAGTAGTAATAAAATTTTTGTAGATAGTGAAGGTTATCTAAATATTTACTGTGAACATAGGGAGTAAGAGTAATGAAAATTAGATTATGTTATAGATTAGAAAAAGAAGTTGGAATGGCAGAAGATGAACAAGGTAATCCATCAGAGTGTTATGTTTGTTGTAAGGTAGATGTTAAAAAAGACCCAGTACCAAGAAAACAATACAAAGAGTTAGTGGGTGCATTTAGAAAATTAATAGCAAAGCAACACGCAGTTAATGAAAATTACATTACACCAATTACATTAAATGATTATCTGAATCATACAGAGGAGGAAATTTAATGAAAAAGATAAGATTTTTGAATTTATTACGCACTATCAACAATGTTGATAAGATAAGTAATATTCGCATTTTAAGGAGGGTGTCATGGAAAGAAATAAATGTGAGGGAATGATAAATGAACTAATAAAATTTAATTTTGATAGTTTCATTTTTAAATTAACTAAAAATAGAAAGATCAAAGTTATTATAAATGAAAACTCAATAGGTTTTACTGGTGGATATGTTTGGTTTGGTAGGGATGGTATTCAAACCACTATAGATTATAGAATAATTGAAAGTATAATTCCTAGTGAATTTGATATGGAGGAATTAGAGAATGTATAAATGTGAAAATTGCAGAGTTCAAAGAGATATTGGTGATGATGTATATCTAGTTGAAAGTGCATTTATGGAGATATTTTTACCTACTTGTAGTAAGAAATGTTCTGAAATAATCAAAGAAAGAGAAGTTAATAAAGTACAAACCATACTTGATAGAATTAAGAATTCAGAAATTAAAAAAGAACGTTGGTAACGAAAAATTCCAAATAAGGAGAAGGAGATAAGTTGAATGAGTGATGTAAAATGTGGAAACTGCAAATACTTTTATACAATAGGAGAATGGAGTTATCCTCAATGTAGCATAGCAAAAGCAAAGAATGATGAAACTATATTGATTTTAGGTAAAAAAGGAACATGTCCTTATCATGAATACAGCGAATCTTACGGTTGGAAGTAGTGAATAATTTGAAACTATTGCGAACTAAATGATCTTTAAAAATTTAATAATACGGTGAAGACTTTATGTGTAACTATAGAATTAACAAAAAA
>NZ_JBCOAB010000083.1:0-6310 GCF_040227035.1 Clostridium sp. RTP31139st1_H3_RTP31139_211217 | reverse complement strand
ATTGATACTGCTGAAATTGAAGATAGGATTAAGAAATTGAATTTGGATAATATTTTTGAACAAAAATTAGTTTAGAATATAGATATATTAGGCCACTAGCAATGAATTAAAATTTGCTAGTGGTCTTTTGACTGAAAAGATAAGTTGTTTTAAAGGTTTATTAGGATAGTAGATGATATAATTATTCCTAATGATAATTTTACTAGTGTATAGGATGTTATTCCAATAAAATATGATGGGAACATAGATATGATTATTGAAACAATAAGTAAGAAAAAATTAAAAGAGTGTGTTTAAAGTCAAATTGAAAATAATCTTAATTTGATTGAAAGTGATTAGATTAAAATAAATATAGTTAAAACACCTTAATAGACTGAAAAGTTTATTAAGGTGTTATTTTTTACAAAATATAATCCATATAATAACAATTTGAGCTGGAAACACCTCAATATGTCGAAATCACTCAATAAATAATCAAGTTATTTTCAGCAATAATTATATATTTGATATGAAATTAACTCAGTTCGACAGAAGGATATGAAAATATAGCGTATAATATACATTAATACTATTATTTGTAAAAGAGAGATATAAAAGATGTTAGGTAAAAAAATTGAAATTGCAAGAAAATCAGTAGATTTAATAAGAGAGTTTTTTAGTTTAGAAGCTATTTTAGGAGAAAATTTATGTAGGGGAATAGAAATCAATAAAGAAACGGCTTCTATTATAATTAATGATTTATATGAAGGTGTTTTAGAATATGATGTTGAAAAGGCAGCAATAGCATTTGAGGAAAGAATAAATGGATGGGGTCCATGTTCTAGTGGATTTTATGATGCTATAGAGGAAGAAAAGAATTGCTTTGATGATAAGTTTAGTGAATTAAGTAAAGATGAATTTATAAATTATGTAGGAAGTATATATTATACCGAATATAGATGTGAAGAAATAGTTAAGGAATTAAAGGAATTAGCTGAAGAATATAAAGAATTATAAAGTAGTTTTATTTTGATATACAAAGAAACTTGAAAAGGTGAAAGTAAGTGAGAGATGGATATAATTAATCATATTACTTATAATGTTGTAGAAGGAACATATGATAGTGATATATTTACAGCAGAAGATAAAGGAAAAGATTTTAGTAAAGCATTTTTATCATTGAAATATGTTAAGTAAAATATTATGTTTAGATATTTCTACACAATTAAAGTTAGTAGAAATAAGTGAATTTGATGATTTAGGTATAAGAATATAAGAGGGAGGATTAATTTATGGCAGATATAAAATTTGAAATTAAAGAAACATTAGGTGCTATAGCAGAATCAGCTAAAGGTTGGAAAAAGGAATTAAATATAATTAGTTGGAATGGTAAAGAAGCTAAATATGATTTGAGGGAATGGTCACCTGATCATGAAAAGATGGGGAAAGGCGTTACATTAACTAACGATGAATTAAAATCATTGAGGGATTTATTAAATAGTATAGAATTTTAAGTTTTATTTGAGGTTATGAAAGTATAAATAAAAGAAAAAGTTATTGATTTATTCGATTCAACGAAAGAACCTGCTATTAACATGGTATATGAAGTATTTTTAGATTCATCAGATACAAACTTTGTCATTCCAGTATATCAAAGAAATTATGATTGGAAAAAAGAACAGTGTAAGCAGTTATATGATGATTTAGTAAATATGATAAAGTATAAATATAAAAATCATTTCTTTGGAACAATAGTATCAATTTATAATGATAGTGGAAGAAATAGAGAGTATTTAATTATAGATGGTCAACAAAGGATAACAACTATTTCTATATTATTATTAGCGATAGTTAATATAATAAAAGAAAATAGATTAAAAGCAAATGGAATAATAAAAGAAAAGCTTACTAATCAATATTTAATAAATCAATATTGTGAAGATGATGATAGAAAGTTAAAATTAAAGCCAATAAAAAATGATAGACAAGCATTTGAAAAGTCTTATAGAAAGAGCAGATGATATAACAAAAAGCGAAATAGAGGCTTTAATAGAAGGTAAAACTATAGAAAAAG
Source organism: Clostridium sp. RTP31139st1_H3_RTP31139_211217 (assembly GCF_040227035.1). Lineage (NCBI taxonomy): Bacteria > Bacillati > Bacillota > Clostridia > Eubacteriales > Clostridiaceae > Clostridium > Clostridium sp. RTP31139st1_H3_RTP31139_211217. The sequence goes on along the minus strand of NZ_JBCOAB010000083.1, from coordinate 4,257 downwards.
CAGTACATGAAGACATAACCTACAATGATGTTTATGATAATTTAGATAACCTTTGGAACTTTATGTTCTTTACAGGATATTTCAAAAAGATAAGTGAAAGAATGGATGAAAATACCCAAGAAAAGTTTGTAGAGCTAGCAATACCAAACTTAGAAGTTAAGTATATCTTTAGAACTAAGATACTTAAATGGTTTAATGAAAAGATAAAGAGCGAAGATTTATCTCTTCTTTATACTTCAATTATAAAAGGAGAAGTTGATGTATTCCAAAGGGAAGTAAATAGATTATTGAAGAAGACAATAAGCTTTAATGATGCATATGAAAACTTTTATCATGGATTTATGATAGGATTATTATCTCATATGGATGGTTACATTGTAAAATCCAACAGGGAGAGCGGGGATGGAAGATGTGATATTTATATAAAACCACTATCAATTTTTGATAAAGCAGTAATAATTGAAATGAAGGTTTGTGATAAACCAAAAGAGCTATTTACAAAGCCACAAGATGCTCTGCAGCAAATTGAAGATAAAAAATATGCATATGAACTTAATCAAAGTGGTTATGAGGATATTATAAAGTATGGAATGGCTTTTTATAGAAAAGACTGTATTGTAAAAATAAAAGAATAACAAGCAAATCTAAAGGAAACATACATCTAATATTTTATTGGAACTGAATAAAAAAGGATTATTTCACTCATATTATAAAATGTACTCTATAGGATAAGACTCTTTTATATTGTTTACTCTATAGGGTACATTTTAAAGATCAAAGGTTTTTAATTTATTTTTAAGTATAGTCTTTTAAGCTATTATTTTTAGATAATACCATTAAAATCTATTTCTAAGTTGTTGAAGATGTTTACTTTTATTTTGTCATTAAAAGTATACAAATCAGGCTGATTATAGCCACTTTCAGTTAAAGTATAAACTAAAATGTTTTTTTTTCATAGGATTTACTATCCAATATTCTTTAACTTTATATTTTTCATAAAGGTAAAGTTTTTTTACATAGTCATTTCCAGGATTAAATTTAGAAACAATCTTAACAATCATATCAGGAGAACCAAAGCAACCTTTATCATTTAATTTATTTTTATCACAAATTACTGATATATCAGGTTGAACAATATTTTTGCTATCATTTTCATTTTCATTTTCGTTAATTAACACAACGTCAAAAGGAGCAGGATAGACTTTACATTGTCCTTTGTTAGATTTAATATAATTTCTTAATTCTGCTGAAATTTCCATTATTAATTCTTGATGTATTCTACTTGGAGCAGGAGACATTGCAAAAATCTTGCCATCAATAATTTCAACAAACTCATCATTTGGGAAATTTAAATAATCATAATAAGTATAAACTTTATTATTTATTTGTTGGATAGCCAATTCATCACCTCAATTAATTTATTTTATTACATTTAAGTGATCTTGAATTACAAAAACATCTTTTTCAGTATCTTGAACCTTACGAGTTATGAACTTAACATCAGTTTTAGTATCAGATAAATCACTTTTTTATATTAATTAAATAGTAGTTCTAGAGATATATCAACCAGTTTCGACCATGGTATCATAGTTTTTGCACTAAGTTTATCCAGTCTATTATTGTAATCTAAATCTATTGATGTATTGAATCTAACTTTAGTTTTAACTTTCTATATTTACTTCATTAATGTAATAATATTAATCAAATTCAATTTATTTTAGATATATTTTTATAAATTAGTTTTTGATAAAAGATAATTTGGTATTTAAAGATATCTAATACAATAATAAAAAGCTATCTAATAAGAACATTTAAGTTTAAAAAAATATAATAAACTTGATTTCAATTTATTACTTTTTTATATAGTCTTTTACAAATTATTTTTAACTATAATTATTTTAATTATTAGTATTATTAAGATAATTTTCTAAAAATATATTTATTAAATTACTTAACGACATTACTTTATTAAGGTATTATTTCTTTGCTTGTAAAGTTAAGTTTTTATCAACCATGATAGTTAAATTTTTTTAATGCTAATTCCTCAAAAAAGTTTCTTTATTCAATTTAACTTAATTTTATCATAATTACGTAAGAAAAGAAATTACGTAAAATAAAAAAAATGATAGTTACGTAATGGAGGATAAATTAAATTAGAACATTAAAGACATCTAAAAATTTCATATCGCTTAAACAATATATTAGAACTAAAGACTTTATCAGCAAATGAACAATATCTTTTAGAATTTATTTTGATAATAAGTATTAAAGATGCTTTTCTTATTTATTTGATATAAGTTAAAAAAAGTGATAAAAAAATATCAAATAAAATAATAGTATTTTTTCTGATTATCCAAATAAAAGAATAATCTTAATAAAATTTAATTGCTAAAATTTACTTTAATTATAACTAAAATAGAAAAAATGACTAAAATAACAATAAAAAATACAAAAAATATAGAAAAAAATCTAAAAAATACAACAATTTTGTGATAATAATCACTGAATACAATCAAATTAGACATTATAATAACCTTACAGATTGTTATTAAAATAACAAATAGAGTTAGGGGGAATAATAATGTTTAACGAAGAATTTAACAAAGTTGCAGGTGCAGCTAAAGCTAAAAATGAATTATTAAAAAATAATAAAGTTGGATATTTAGTTTCAGCGATGTTAGCAGGACTTTTTGTAGGTATGGCTATAATGCTTATATTTACAATAGGAGGATTATTATCATCAGCAGGTTCACCAGTAACTAAAATAGTAATGGGAATTGCTTTTGGTGGAGCTTTAAGCTTAGTTGTAATGGCTGGATCTGAATTATTTACAGGTAACAACTTTGTAATGGCAGTTGGATCATTAAACAAGACTGTATCATGGATGGATACTATAAAGGTTTGGATAGCAGGATTTATTGGAAATTTAGCAGGTTCAATATTAGCAGGATATATGTTTTACTTAACAGGTCTTGCAACAGGACCAGTTGGAGAGTTTATAGCAAATACTGCAGCTACAAAAATGAGCTTACCAGTTTCAGAATTATTCTTTAGAGGATTATTCTGTAATATATTAGTTTGTTTAGCTGTATGGTGTAGCTTTAGATGTAAAGATGATGTTTCAAAATTAATAATGATATTCTGGTGCTTATTCATATTCATAACATGTGGATTTGAGCATAGTGTTGCTAATATGACATTACTTACAATAGCACTATTAGCTCCAGGAACATCAGCTGTAAGTGTATCAGGATATATTTATAATATAGGAATAGTTACTTTAGGAAATATGGTTGGAGGAATTTTATTTGTAGCAATTCCTTACTACTTAATTTCAAAGAATAAAAAAGTTTCTAATTAATTATTTAAAGATTTATATAAAAAAGATATAGTGTCTAGTAATACATTAGATTCTATATCTTTTTTTGTTATATTTAATATGTACTATATATTTTATAATAACGTAGATATTTTGTGTTGCAGAAATTAGTGCATTTTCACTTATAAAAACAGAATAAAAGTCATAGTATTATTAAATTTAACAAGTAGAAATTACTAACAAATTATTGCAATTAATATAATATTTAATATATTATATAGTTATATTTTAATAGAGGAGGAGTTAAGGCAATGCTTAGTGAAAAATTATTAAAAGCTCTTAATGAACAAGTTAATTTTGAATTTTATTCTTCTTATACATATCTTGCAATGGCGGGATATTGTGAATCAATTGATTTAAGCGGATTTGCTAATTTCTTTAGAGTTCAAGCTAAAGAAGAATTAGATCATGCCATGAAATTATATGATTATGTATATCAAAAAAATGGATCAATTGAATTAGAGCAAGTAAATAAACCACAAACACAATATGATGGAGTAATTGATGTGTTCCAAAAAGGATATGAGCATGAGCAATTAGTTACAAAAAAGATATATTTATTAACTGATATAGCTTATGAAGAAAGAGAACATTCTACAATTAGTTTACTTAAGTGGTTTATCGATGAACAAGTAGAAGAAGAAAATAACTTTAATGCTTTACTTAAAAAAGTAAGAAGAGCTGGGGATAACCAAGCAGCATTATATTTACTTGATGATGAATTACAAAAGAGACAATATTTATCTCCACAAAATGTATAGTTTTTGAATTCTATTAATTTTGAGTGGGAACAATTAATAGAAAAAGGGGCTGTATCAAAATAAATTTTGATATTAGCCGATAAAAAAAGGAGGGTTCGAATTCGAATCCTCCTTTTT
>NZ_JBCOAB010000082.1:0-7041 GCF_040227035.1 Clostridium sp. RTP31139st1_H3_RTP31139_211217 | reverse complement strand
GGCTTATAGAGTCTGGGATTTATTTTTTTTTTGCAAAAGGGGCCTCGCACTAATTATTTAGTGCGACAGCCCCTTTTAAAATTATTCTACTACTTTTTTCTTTAATACTGCTAACATTGCCATTCCTACTACAGAACCTATTACAACTGCTGCTAAGAATCCAAATGGATTTCCGATTACAGGTAATACGAATATTCCACCATGAGGAGCTCTTAATTGACAGTCAAAGAACATTGTAAGTGCTCCTGCTGTTGCAGAACCTATTACACATGAAGGTATAACTCTTAATGGATCTGCTGCTGCAAAAGGAATTGCTCCTTCTGTTATGAATGATAATCCCATAATATAGTTTGTAAGAGCTGATTGTCTTTCTCTCTTAGTAAACTTATTCTTAAAGAATGTTGATGCTAAAGCTATAGCAAGTGGTGGAACCATACCACCAGCCATTACAGCTGCCATTACTTCATAGTTTCCAGATGCAAGTGATGCTGTACCAAATACATATGCTGCTTTATTGAAAGGACCACCCATATCAATTGACATCATACCTGCAACAACAATACCTAATAATACTTTACTTGTTCCACCCATTGAGTTAAGGAAATGTGTGATTGCTTCATTTATTCCACCAAAGAAAGGATTTACGAATATCATGATTGCTCCCATTAAACCTATACCTATTAGTGGATATAATAAAGTTGGTTTTAAACCTTCTAATGCTTGTGGTAATTTATCAAATATCTTCTTTAATCCTAATACTAAGTAACCACCAACAAAACCTGCAAATAATGCTCCTAAGAATCCTCCGCTAATAACAGATACTGAAGAATCAAATGCACTTGCATAAGTTGTACCTAAGTTAGCTAACATACCACCAACAAAACCAACTGCAAGACCTGGTCTATCTGCAATACTCATTGAAATATATCCTGCAAGTACTGGTAACATAAATCCAAATGATGTTTCACCTATAGTTTTTATAAATGCTGCGATTGGTGTATTCTTACCAAAGTTAGATGGATCTATACTATAATTATCTAGTAAGAATGCTATAGCTATTAATATACCTCCACCTATAACAAATGGTAACATATGAGATACACCATTCATTAAGTGCTTATATATTTGTCTTCCAAAGCTTTCTCCTTCATCTGATGATGAGCCTTCGCTATCACTTCCACCTGCATGATGATATACTGGAGCATCACCATTAGTAGCTCTAGTTAATAATTCTTCTGTTTTATGAATTCCATTTGCAACCTTAGTTTGAATAACTTTCTTTCCTTCAAATCTAGCCATTTCAACCTTCTTATCAGCTGCAACTATTATACAATCTGCATTAGCTATTTCTTCATCAGTTAAAACATTTTTAGCTCCACCTGAACCATTAGTTTCAACCTTTATTGTAATTCCCATGTCTTTAGCTTTATTTTCTAAAGCTTCTGCTGCCATAAATGTATGAGCAATTCCTGTAGGACATGCTGTAACTGCTAATACTCTATATCCACTAGCTTGTGCTTTTTGAGCTTCTTCTTTATCACTTTCAGCCTTTAACTTATCATTTTCTTTAGAATCAATAAGTTCTAAGAATTCATTAACACTCTTAGCATTAATTAATTGATCTTTAAATTCAGGATCCATTAACATCATAGATAATCTTGCTAACACATCTAAATGAAGATTATTTTCTCCTTCTGGTGCAGCAATCATAAAGAATAATTTTGCCGGTTCACCATCTAATGAATCATAATCAATACCATTAGTAAGTACCATTGCACTAAGACCAGCTTCTTTTACTGCAGTTGTCTTAGCATGAGGAATTGCTATATTATCTCCGATTCCCGTTGTGCTTAAGCTTTCTCTTGCTAATACTGCTTCTTTATAAGCTTCCTTATCATTTAATCTTCCTGTTTCATTCATTAAATCAACAAGTTTATTAATAGCTTCTTCCTTTGTTTTTACATTAGGATTAAGTGCTATACCATTCTTTTTTAATAAATCTGTTATTTTCACTTTTTAGTCCTCCTTTAAATTTAATTGATTTGATTTAATAATTCATAAACATAATCTTTTGTTGCTAAACCTTCTGAAAAAGCAGAAGCACTTCCTGTTGCTACTCCTAATTTAAATCCTTTTTCTACTTCGTTTGCTTCTAAATATCCTGCAATAAATCCTGCTACCATTGAATCACCGGCTCCAACAGAATTTTTAACCTCACCTTTTGGAACATTACTTGTAATAACATCCCCATTTTCTTTAATTAGAATTGCTCCATCACCAGCCATAGATATAAGTACATTTCTTGCCCCCATATCTTTAAGCTTCTTAGCATATTCTATAATTTCATCATTTCCTTTAAGTTTTACATTAAATAAATCTCCAAGTTCATGATGATTTGGTTTTATTAAAAATGGTTTATATTTTAAAACCTTTAATAACGATTCCCCAGTTGTATCTACAATAAATTTGACTCTCTTATCTTGAAGAGACTCCATAATTCTTTCATAAATATCTACTGGCATTGTTTTTGGGATACTCCCAGCTAATACTAAAATATCCCCTTCAGATAATTTATCTAACTTTCCATAAAGCTCATGTAATGCTTCATCTGAAATTTCTGGTCCTCCACCATTTATTTCACTTTCAACATCAGCCTTTATCTTAACATTTATTCTAGACATTCCATTTTTTAATTTAATAAAATCTGTATCACAGCCAAATTCTCTTACTTCTCTTTCGATTTCTTCACCTGTAAATCCAGCAATAAATCCTAAGGCTTTACTTTTAACTCCTAAATTATTTAAGACAATAGAAACATTAATTCCTTTACCACCTGCATAAACATTCTCACAAGTACTTCTATTAACATGACCTAAATTAAAATCATCCATTTTTACTATATAATCTAATGCTGGGTTAAATGTAATAGTATATATCATTATTTTTCTACCTCCAAAATTTCAGCTTCTTGTCTATATCTATTATTCTCCAAAACTGTAGTTATTATTTTAGCTTCTTTAATACCTGCAAAAGTTACAGAACTTATTTCGTCAAATTTAGAATTATCGCATAATATATATCTTTTTTTACTTCTATGCAATGCTTCGCTTTTTACCATCGCTTCTTTTATATCAGGTGTAGTAAATCCTCTTTCAATATCTACTCCATTTACACCAAAAAAGCCTTTAGTGAAATTATATTTTCTTAATGCATTAACTGTTTCAGCTCCTACTATAGCTTCTGTTGCAAGCTTAAGCTCTCCACCTAAAATATAAGTTGTACATTTTTTTTGAATAAGTTTTCTAGCATGTACAATTCCATTTGTTACAAAAACAGCCTTTGTATTGTTAATGAAATTTATCATTAGTTCAGTAGTAGTTCCTGCATCAATATATACAAAATCATTATCTTTAATTAGTGATGCTGCATATTCTGCTATTTTTATTTTTTCATTTATATTTAAATTTTGTCTATTTTCAACTCTATCATCTATAGTTGTTATGCTTATTTCTTTTATTGATGTAGCTCCCCCATGAACCTTCTTTAATAATCCGGCCTTATCTAAAGCTATCAAATCTCTTCTTATAGTTGATTCGGATGTATTTAAATATTCAACTAAATCATTTAAATAAACTACCGATTCTTTTTCTAATTTATCTAAAATTAATTTATGTCTTTCTTCTGATAACATTTACATCACTTCCTTATCTCAATAATAGCTTCTTTTTTTTAATAAGTCAATCATTTTCTTTCACATTCATTCATTTTCTTTCAACTTCGTTCATCATTTCCTCCATTTTATTTTATTTTTTCCAAAAGTACTATTTTTTATATGTAAAAATTTTAGTTGCATTTGCAACTATATTGCTCTTATAATATATTAAGTAATATATAACCTTATTAATTTTTTAAATTTAATTAGAAAGGACTTATTTAAATGAGCTGCAATAATGAATATTTAGGTAAATATATTTCTTTAATTCATAGACAGGCTAATGTATTTTTCACAAAAGAATTTAGTAAATTTGGATTTGGTAGTGGACAATATATGTTCATGATTCATTTATATAAAAATGATGGAATCAGTCAAGAAAAACTTTCTGAATTGCTTAACATAGATAAAGGCACTACTGCTAAAGCAGTAAAAAAATTAGAAGAACTTGGGTTTGTAACTCGTTTTAAAGATTCAACTGATAAAAGAATAAATAGAATTTACTTAACTTCAAAAGCCTTTAATATTAAAAATGACTTTTTTTCTGTTTTAACCAAATGGGAAAACATGCTTACTAATCAATTAAGTCCTGAAGAAATATCTGAAAGCTTAACTATACTAAATAAGCTTTCTAAAAGTGTAACAAGAAATAATTAATTATTAGGAGGACAAAAAAATGGCACATCAAAATCACTTAGGTGAGGAATCTATCGGAAAATTATTATTAAAATATTCTATTCCAGCAATAATAGGAATGATGGTTAATGCTTTATATAATATTGTAGATAGAATGTTTATAGGACGTATTCCTGATGTTGGCTCCCTTGCATTAACAGGAGTAGGAATAACTATGCCTATAATGTCAATTCTTTTAGCTTTTGGCATGCTTATAGGAATTGGATCAACTGCAAATATTTCATTAAATCTTGGGCGTGGTAAACGAGATGAAGCCGAAAAACTAATTGGTAGCGCTATTACATTAAGTTTAATAGTTGGTGTTATAATTACTATCATTGGTCTTATTTTCTTAAATCCAATATTAAATATCTTTGGAGCAAGTGAAAATACTTTATTTTATGCCAAAGAATATATTACTGTAATTTTATGTGGTTGTACTTTTAATATTCTTTCTTTTGCATTAAATAGTACTGTAAGAGTTGATGGTAACCCTAAGCTAGCTTCATTAACTATGATTATTGGATGCGGGACCAATATCGTTTTAGATTATTTATTTGTTTTTGTATTAAATATTGGAATTAAAGGTGCTGCTTTTGCAACTGTTATTTCTCAAGCACTTACATTCTTTATAATACTTTATTACTATACTAAAGGAAATTCTAATCTAAAATTAAAAGTTGAAAATATGAAACTAAAGAAAAACTTAGTCATGATGACTTTTGCAATTGGTATAGCCCCTTTTGCAACCCAAATTGCTAACAGCTTAGTACAAGTTGTCGCTAATAATTCTTTAAAAGCTTATGGTAATGATTTATCTATAGGTGCCATGACTATAATAGGCTCAATTAATATGGTATTTATGATGCCTATCTTTGGTATTAATCAAGGTTGTCAACCAATTATAGGTTTTAACTATGGTGCTAAAAAATATGATAGAGCTAAAAAGACATTTATAATTGCTACTATTGCAGCTACTGTTATTTGTACAATAGGAGGTATGTTAATACAACTATTCCCTGAATTTGCAATAAGTTTATTTAATAATGATCCTGAACTTACAGCTGTTGCTATAAAAGGAGTTAGAATGTATTTATTAATGATGCCTATAGTTGGAATTAACATTGTTGCTACTAGTTATTTCCAATCTATTGGTAAAGCTAAAATGTCTATGTTTGTTAGTTTACTTAGACAAGTAATTTTATTAATTCCATTTACGCTAATTCTACCTTTATTTATAGGATTAGATGGGGTTTGGGCTGCTGGAGCTTGTGCTGATTTCTTATCTGTTGTCATCACAGCAGTTTTAATATTTAAGGAATTTAAATCATTAAACAAATTACATGAAATTCAATTAGTAGCATAATAAAACTAAACATATAAATAAAAAAAACTATTACCAAATAAAATATCTGATAAAGGAAAAGGTGGATTATATATAATCCACCTTTTTTACGTAAATTTAAATTATGAACCTATTTACTTTGTACAATACTAATCAATATTTAGTATTATCAATATGTTTATAAATAATTATATTTATATAATACTTTGTTGCAATATATTATCTATTACATTATATCCTTTAACGTATATTGAGCCATTTCATTTACAAATACATTTAATGACTTGCAGATAATACCCTTAAGTTTACACTCTTTGCTTAATAGTGGGCATGTTCCTGATTCACCCATACATTCCACTAAACTTAAATTTTCTTCTGTTAATAATAATACCTTACCTAAATTAATTTCAGCTGGATCCATTCCCAATTTTAATCCACCATTTCTTCCTTTTGAAGATATTATATATTCTGTCTTTGCTAATTTATTTATTACTTTTTTTAAATGATGTGAAGATATTTCTAATCTTTCTGCCAATATATCTACTGTTGCATTTTCCTCAGAGTTTTTAGCTAAATATATTAATGCTCTAAATGCATAATCTGTAAACTTTGATAATTGCATAAACAATTCCTCCTCTTATATAAGGTAAGATAATTATACCACAAATTTAAATGTGCATTTTATTTGCACATTTAATTTTTATATGGTATATTAATATCACAGACATGAATAATAATTATTAATAGATAATGATTTTAAAGGAGAGATAAATATGTTAGATCAAAAAACTATAGATATAATAAAAAGCACAGTACCTGTTTTAAAGGAGCATGGATTAGAAATAACAACAACTTTCTATAAGAATATGTTTAAAAACAATCCCGAAGTAAAACCATTATTCAATATGGATAAACAATCTTCTGGTGAACAACCTAAAGCATTAGCGATGACTATTTTAGCTGCTGCTCAAAATATAGATAATCTACCAGCAATTTTACCAGTAGTTAAAAGAATTGCTGAAGTGCATTGTGATCGTCAAGTTACTGAAGGACATTATCCAATAGTTGGTTCAAATCTTTTAATTTCTATTAAAGAAGTTTTAGGAGATGCAGCAACTGATGAAGTCCTTGAAGCTTGGGGCAATGCCTATGAAGTTATTGCTAAAATTTTCATTGATGTAGAAAAAGAAGTTTATGATTCAAGAAAAAACTAAAGCTTAACTTATAATAATCGAGACTGTAGATAATTTTGTGTAATATAGTTTCTTATAAATCAAATATTACTGGAAATTTTGATTTCCAGTAATAT
>NZ_JBCOAB010000081.1:0-7481 GCF_040227035.1 Clostridium sp. RTP31139st1_H3_RTP31139_211217 | reverse complement strand
GGGTATTATTTAGTCTCGCAAACTTATTGTATTTCCTTAGGTTGAGAAGAGCAATGTTCATATAACTTAACAGATCGTAAAATATAATAGGGAGAAAATATGAAAAACAAAGGAATAATAATGAATTGGATATTATTAATAGCTTGGATGATATTAATATTTGCAATGTCCAATCAACCAGCGGATATATCTAATAAGCAAAGTGATTTATTTATAAATATTCTTGCGTTTATAGGGATTGATTTAAATAGTGCTTTAGGTTCAATAGCATCATTTATTGTCAGAAAGGCAGCACATTTCACGGAGTATTTTATATTGTATTGGTTAGCAGTTTCAGTATTTAAAAATTATATTGAAACAAAGAAAGCAAGAATGTATTCTTTAGCTATAGTATTGGGATATGCAATTACAGATGAAGTTCATCAGTATTTTATACCTGGACGAGCAATGGCTTTAAGAGATGTAATTATTGATTTTTCAGGCGGATTATTTGGCTGTTTTATAGATTGGCTATTGTGCAGATTTAAAAATAAAAAAAAGAATAAAAATAGTTCATCAGGGATTGTTGCTAAATAATTGCAATAATCCTTTTTTTATAAGTTTATAAAAATACAATTATTAAAAACCATTTGAATATAAATAAAAAAGATTACACCTATTTAACTAAATATAGATAACAATAAGAAAAAATATGTTAATATGTCAAATTTAAAAGTTACTATAATAATTTTAAGTAATTGCTAGAAGCTTAAAGAGAATAGAAGAATATGAAATATGTACTATTTAGTTGATTAAATTCATAAAGATTAAGTATAACTTTAAATAATAATAGACAATAAAAGTGACAATTAATCAATCTATATAAAGAAAGGTGGGTGAGGGATAATACTACATTATAGTATTATCAATAAATTATGAAAGAATATAATTATAAAAACCTTAGGAATGTAGGATTAATAGGACATGGAGCAACAGGAAAGACATCTCTAGCCGAATCATTATTATTTTATACAAATAATATAGATAGACTTGGAAAAGTTGAAGATGGTACTACTGTAATGGATTATGAACAAGAAGAGAAAAAAAGAAAAATATCATTATCTACATCAGTGGCTTCATTTGAAGACAGTAACGTTAAGATTAATATAGTTGATATGCCAGGATACTTTGATTTTCAGGGAGAAATGGCTCAAGGAATGAGAGCTGTTGATATAGCAACTATCGTAGTATGTGCAGCATCTGGTATTCAAGTAGGTACTGAAAAAGCATGGGACTATTGTGAAAAGATTAAATTGCCAAGAGCATTTTTTGTTAATAAGATGGATAGAGAAAATGCTAATTTTGATAAAGTTTTAGATCAAATGAAAGAAATGTTTGGAACTAGTGTTGTTCCTATTCAATATCCAATAGGAAAAGAAAGTGATTTTAATGGAATTATAAATGTAATTTCAAAGACAGCATTAGTATATAATGCTAAAACTTCAAAAATGGAGACTTCAGAAATTCCAGAGGATTTAAAAGATAAAGTTGAAGAATGCAAGCAAATGGTAATGGAAGCTGTTGCTGAAACAGATGAAGAACTATTAGATAAGTATTTAAATGATGGTGAATTATGTGATGAAGATATATATAATGGATTAATAAAGGGTTGTGCTAATGGTGATATAGCACCAGTTTTATGTGGTAGCGCTATAAAGATGATTGGGATTAAATCAATGATTAATAGTATAATTAAATGTTTTCCATCACCAGAGCACTCACTTCCACAAAAGGCAATTAATTTAAGTAACGATGAAGAGGTTTTCATAAATATTGATGATGATAAACCATTTTCTGCTTTTGTTTTTAAGACTATTGCTGATCCATTTGTAGGCAAAATATCATTGTTTAGAGTAATGACTGGAAAGATAAGTGGAGAAATGACTGCATTAAATACTAATAAAGATAAGCAGGAAAAACTAAACCATTTATTCTTTATGAAAGGTAAAAATCAAATTCCTACACAAGTTATTTCAGCTGGAGATATAGGGGCAGTAGCAAAATTACAATATACAGCAACTGGAGATACATTATGTAGTGATAAGTTAAAAATTATGTATGATAAAATTAACTTACCGAATGCAGTAATGCCTATGGCTATATTACCAAAGTCTAAGGGAGATGAAGAGAAGATATCTCTATCATTATCAAAGTTGATGGAAGAAGATCCTGTATTTAAGGTTGAACGAGATGTTGAAAATGCAGAAACTATAATTTGGGGATTAGGAGAAACACACCTTGAAGTAATAGCTAATAGAATTAAGAGTAAATTTGGGGCAGATGTAGTATTACAAGAACCAAAGGTACCTTATAGAGAAACTATTAAAGGTAGTTCAGATGTACAAGGAAAACATAAGAAACAATCAGGTGGACATGGGCAATATGGTGATGTAAAGATTAAATTTGAACCAAGACAAGATGGGGAATTAGATTTAGAATTTGTAGATAAGGTGGTAGGAGGAGCTGTTCCTAGAAACTTTATACCTGCAGTTGAAAAGGGATTAAGAGATTGTATATCTAATGGGGTTTTAGCTGGATATCCAGTAATAGGACTTAAGGCAACATTATATGATGGTTCTTATCATCCAGTTGATTCTTCAGAGATGGCATTTAAGGTAGCGGCATCAATAGCATATAAAAAGGGATTAGAAGCAGCTCAACCTATTTTACTTGAGCCAATTATGAGTGTTCAAATATTAGTACCTGATAATTATATGGGAGATGTAATGGGAGATATTAATAAGAGAAGAGGTAGAGTAATAGGAATGGAACCAGAAGGAAGAGCACAAAAAATATATGCAGAAGTACCTATGAGCGAAATGTTTACTTATGCAACAGACTTAAGATCTATGACACAAGCAAGAGGAGTCTTTACAAGTGAATTTTTAAGATATGATGAAGTACCTGCAAATGAGGTAAATAAGATTTTAGATGAAACAAAAAAAATGAGGGCAGAAGCATAGCAAAAGAAAATATTTATAGGCCATATCAAAATCGATATGGCTTATTTTTATAAAAAATAAAATATGTAGAATAAAATTGATAAAAGATGCATAAAATAAGGACAGTTAAGAGATATTATATATAATAATATGGGGTATGAGAGAAGTAATAGGAGGGTAAAGCAATGCCAGACTATAAAATGGATATTAGAGGGAAACTAGGACTTAGTGAATATAGTGATATCTATGATTATATGGGGATAGTAGATAAAAATGATAATTTTACTATAACAGTAGATCAGTCAAATAGGCAACATGTAAATATTATTACCTCCATGTTAAAAGAAAGTAATTTTTCTATATTAGAAGAGGGAATAAATAATTTAGGGGATTATTATATTAGTGCCAATAAATATAAGTAAAAATCTCTAAAGTGCTTAGCTTTAGAGATTTTTATTTAAAAAATATTTATGTAAATGTAGAAAATAATGGTTTATAATTGTAGTTAGAAATTATTTTGAGGTGAGTTAAATGAATATACAGGGTAATAATGAAAGTTCTATAGAAAATATTATAGGAAATATTTTATGTAATAATAATTTAACTATATCTACAGCAGAATCTTGTACTGGTGGATTAGTTGCAGCAAAATTAATATCATATGCAGGAATATCTAGTTCATTCTTAGAAGGGGCAGTTACTTATTCAAATGAAGCAAAAATTAAAAGGCTTGGAGTAAAAAAGGATACTTTAGAGAAATATGGTGCAGTAAGTGAAGAAACAGCAAGAGAGATGGCTGAAGGGATTGCTAAGGAAAGTTCATCAAATGCATCAATTGCAACAACTGGGATAGCTGGTCCAGGTGGTGGAACTAAAGAAAAACCTGTAGGTTTAGTTTATATAGCTGTACATTTGAATGGAAAGACAAAAGTTGATAAATGTAATTTTGATGGAAATAGAAATGAAATAAGAAATTTAGCCACAAATTATGCAATTAATATGATGATAAAAGAACTTAAAGATAATAATTATAGATAATTTAGATAACGAAAAATAATCCCAATAATATTATCTAATACATTAAAGGGATTATTTTTGTATATAAATAAAATGGGGGAGAGGCGATTAACTATGAAGTTTAAAACTTCATTTATATTATTGTCATCATTTAAATTTAATATACATTAAGTAAATAAAATTTTTAGTAAAAGGAGAAATTTATGAAAAAGGTTGCTAGGGCCAATACATACTTTTTAATAATTATATTATTACAGCTGTTTTTGCCTGTATCAAAAATATTCAGTTTATTCAATATAACAGATGTTAGGTTAATGCTTTTTATAAGTCATACAATTACATTTATCGTTCCAGCGATAATATATTTAATAGTTACTAAGCAATCACCAAAGGATGTATTAAAATTAAACAAGCTATATTTTAAAGATGCACTTTTAATTATATTGCTTGCATTTGTATGCCAACCTATAATGACATTTTTTTCTTTAATATCACAATTCTTTTTTGAAAATGAAATAGGTAACTTTATGACAGAAATAGTTAATTCACCGTATATTATCTTGTTGCTTTTAGTAGCAGTGTTACCTGCGATAACGGAAGAAATAACTATACGTGGAGTAGTATTATCGGGATATAAAAATAAAAATATATATTTGTCTTCAATGATAACAGGATTATTATTTGGAATAATGCATTTAGATCCACAACAGTTTTTATATGCAACAGTTTTAGGTGTTGTGCTAGCTTTAGTTGTTAGAATAACAAATACAATATTTGCTTCTTCATTAATTCATTTTTTGATTAACGGAACGTCAATAACTATACAAAAAGTAATAAGCTTATTTCCACAAAGTGATTCAGTAATGGAACAAGCTTCAGAAATAAGTATAAAAAGTTTACCGATTGGAGAAAAATTAGCAATGGCTGGCACATATGGTGTAATAGCATTAGCTTTTGGAATAGTAGCTTTTTTTATACTTAAAAAATTAGCAGATTTGAATATTAGAAGAGGAATAATAGATAAAGAAGAGATGAGTGTAAGATATTGCAATAGTGATGAGAAAATATTTAATATTCAGTTTAGCTTTATTATAATACTTTATTTAATATTTATGTTGAGAGTGCCGATTATTAGATTTATTATAAGTTTAATTATGTAATATATAATAAGAGTCTATGTAATGAATGACTATTAATAGCTTTTAAATTACATAGACTTTTTATTATTTGAAATTAGTTGATATGTCTTGAGATGTAGGGCAAATAAAAGAAAAATCATTTTTATTAATCCACCCGCGACAGTTATAAGGAGTATCAATAGGTAAACTTACATAAAACCAAGTTTCGTTGCTTACAATGGCACTATCCAATATTTTAACCTCCATCTTAACATTCAATGTTTTAAGTTTTGGTGAATCAGTGGTTGGTGCTAGAAATATAATAGATTCATTATTTGCTATTGCGGTTGTTATTGATGGTCGAATAAATTGAACATCGAGATATTTTGTTTTTGCAATAGAATTTCTATATTCATTTCTAATACTATTAAATTGAGAAGTAGTTCTTCGTATCCGATCTTTGGCTACATTTAGCTTATTTTCATAATAAAAATACATAAATATAATAATTAATATTAATACTAAAAATATAATGTATTTCAAAGTTACCTCCAGAATAATTGTTATATAATATATTTATATTTAGAGGGTTATAAAAAATTACTACTAAAAAATATACTTATAGTTTATTTAGTAAAAAGTATTTGACATAATATAAAAAATATTGTATATTAAAGTTGTTAAGGCTCGATAGCTCAGTCGGTAGAGCAGAGGACTGAAAATCCTCGTGTCCCTGGTTCGATTCCTGGTCGAGCCACCAGGTAAGTAACTTACTAATATAGTAAGTTGCTTTTTTTTTATTCTCATAAATTTAAGAATAAATACAAAAATAAAAGGATATAATTAATTATTTAATAAGTTTTTGTAGAATGCTATAAAAAGTATAAAATAACTCTTTACATAAAATGTTATAAAGAGTAAAATAAATTTATAGTAAATTCATTTATTGTTAAGTTTAAATTAAGATATATTTAATAATTTAATTATATAATTTAATTATAAAGAATAAGGAGGATATGCAGATGGTAGAAAAGATAATGCTTTCAGATAAGGATTATGAATATTTAACTAAAGGAATAGCAAGTGGAGTTGGTATAGGAACAATTATTGGAATGCTACTACAAGATATAATACTTGGATTTGCAGCAGGTGGAGTTATTGGTATTATATTATCATTTGTATATTCTTATTATAGAAAAGCAAAGTCACATAAAAAACAAAGTTGCTGAAATAGATTAAGATGAAAAAGTTAGATTCATTATAAAAATGATCTAACTTTTTATTTATATATTTTCTATTTGCCAATCAATAGGTTTTTTATTAACAGATATAAGAAATTGATTAATTTTTGAAAATGGTTTACTTCCAAAGAAACCTCTTGAGGCAGATAATGGGCTAGGGTGTACTGAAGAGAGAATTAGATGTTTATCATTAGTTATTAATTTTTTCTTACTAATAGCATTATTTCCCCATAGTAAAAAAACAACAGGATCATCTTTTTCATTAACTAAAGATATTATTTTATCCGTGAAAATTTCCCAACCTTTATTTTTATGAGAATTAGCCTCTCCAGCTCTTACTGTAAGTGAAGTATTTAATAAAAGTACGCCTTGATCAGCCCATTTTTTTAAATAGCCATTATTAGGAATATAGCATCCTAAATCTGAGTTAAGTTCTTTATATATATTTAATAATGAGGGAGGGATTCTTACACCTGGATTTACAGAAAAACTTAATCCATGGGCTTGATTAGGTCCATGATAGGGATCTTGACCTAGAATAACAACTTTCACATCTTCATAAGAAGTATAATGTAAGGCATTAAATATATCATATTTATCAGGATATATTGTTTTTGTATTATATTCATTTTTTAAAAATTCTCTCAAAGTTAAATAATATTCTTTTGAAAATTCATCTTTTAAAAGTTCATTCCAATCATTTTTTAATATTTGTTTCATTTTAATCACCTCTATGTAAGTATATTTTAATCAATAAGTTATAAATTTTAGATAATTATAGCACAAACGTTACCTAGTATATCAATAGTAGAAAAATAAAGAAAAAGAAAGAAAAAGCATATAAAATTAGAATTATTTGAATAAAATAATGAAAAAATGAAAATTATAATAAATAAATAGTGTTAAGATAAAACACGTCGCTGATGACAAATCAAACAAATGAGTTGATTGCAGAAGCGAATGATACTTATCATATCGATGATAAATGTCAAAAAAACTTTTGAAAAAAAAGTTGTTGACATAAAATTAAAGAAATGATAAGATAAGGAAGTCGCTTGAGGGCGACGGAGTAAATGGTCTTTGAAAATTGAACAGAATATAGTTAAAGTAAACCAGCAATTCTT
>NZ_JBCOAB010000080.1:0-7664 GCF_040227035.1 Clostridium sp. RTP31139st1_H3_RTP31139_211217 | reverse complement strand
AACGTACCCGTATGGGTTATTTTTTTTGCAATTAATTAGTGTTGCACTTGATATTGTAATTTATCTAATAAAAAAAAACAAATGCTATAAATTATTAAAATTTATAGCATTTTCATACTTATTTAGTACTTTCTCTATTAATTATTTTGTAATCTAAAACATATTGATCTTGTTCTAATGGCTTATTATTTAACATTTTTATTAACATTCTCATTGCTACAGAACCCATATCATAGCTTGGTTGTTTTACTGTAGTTATTTTTGGATAGAAATATGATGCAACTGCATTATCATTAAATCCAATTACACTTACATCTTCTGGAACTCTAATGCCTTTTTCTCTTAATGCATTAATTACTCCCATAGCAATTTCGTCTGAAGAGCAAACTACACCATCAAATTTCTTTCCGCTTTCTATGAATTTTTCTACAGCCTTATAGCCACTCTTAACTTTTAAATCCTTGAAGAATTCTAAATCTTCATCTACCTTTAAGCCATTCTCTTCTAATGCTTTTTCGTAACCTACCTGTCTATCTCCCCAAGCATTAACAGAACCTTTATTAAAACCAACAAATGCAATATTCTTTAAACCTTTATCAATTAAACTCTTAGTTGCATTATATGCTGCTTCAACATTGTCAATAATTACACTTGGTAATCTACCTTCTTTATCTCTTGATTCAGCAAGAACTGTTTTTAAATCAAGTTCATTAATTATATCTAGAGTTTCTTCCTCTAAACAAGAACTCATATATATAACACCATCAACCATTTTTTCTTTAAGTACTCTTAAGTAATCTTTTTCTTTATCGTAATCAAAATCTGAGTTACATAATATTACATTGTAATCGTAAATATTTGCAACATCTTCTGCTCCTCTTACTATCTCAGGATAAAATCCACTTGAGATATCAGGAACTAATATTCCAACTGTTTTTGTTCTTTGTGTCTTTAAACTTCTTGCAACTATATTAGGTCTATATCCTAATTTTTTTATTGCATCTAATACTTTTTTCTTTGTATCTTCATTTACAACATCTATATCATTTAATACTCTTGATACCGTAGCTATTGAAACGCCAGCTTCTCTAGCAACATCTTTTATAGAAGTAGCCATATCCAACATCACTCCATTTTCTATTTTAATTATTAATTATACCTTTTTTTCCTATTTAATACAATAAATTTAACCATTTTTTACACTCATTATTTAAACAATTTGCCTATAATACTATTATTTGAAAAAAGGGTAGGAATTATTACTTAATCCCTACCCTTTATAACAAATCCATTAATTATTTTATAACTTCTACATTCATCTTTAAATTTTCGCCATTGATAACTGTATCTGAATAATCAACTTCTTCATTGTAAACTATTTCTTGAGTTAAGGTTTCTTTCTTTATTACTTCTGCATATTTTTTAACAATATCTAATAACATATCATTATCTGCAACATATAACTTAATTTTATCTGCAACCTCAAACCCTTTATCTTTTCTCATATTTTGAATCTTAGAGATCATTTCTCTTACATGACCTTCTTCTCTAAGTTCATCTGTAATATTTGTATCTAAAACAACCCCAATTGAACCTTCACCAGCAAATGCATAACCCTCTAGCCCTTGCATAGTAACTAATAAGTTTTCCTTATTTAATTCAATTTCATTTCCATCAATATTTATAACTACTACTCCACCATTTTGAATAGTTTGAGCTAATTCCATTTGGTTTCTAGCAGCAATTTCTTTTCTTATTGCTGGTATTAACTTACCATAAGCTTTTCCTAATACAGGTAGGTTAGGCTTAATTTCAAAGTTAACATGAGTAGATAGGTCAGCACCAAATTCTACTTCTTTGATATTTAACTCATCAGTTATTATATCATCATAATATCTTGGAAGTGAATCAGTAGAAACAAGCATCTTTGAAAGTGGCTGTCTATTCTTAATATTAGCCCCATTTCTTGCACTTCTTCCAAGCTTAACTATAGTATAAGCTAAGTCCATTTCCTTTTCTAATTCCTTATCAATAGCCTTTTCATCAACTTCTGGCCATTTGCATAAGTGAATACTTTCTTCAGCGTTCTTATCTAATCCAACAACTAAGTTTTGATAGATATTTTCTGTTATAAATGGAACAAATGGAGCTGCAACTTTTATAACTGTAGTTAATACTCTATATAATGTTACATAAGCACCTATCTTGTCATCTGTTAATTCTTGAGTCCAGTATCTTCCTCTATTTCTTCTTACATACCAATTTGATAACTCATCTGTAAAGTCTTCAATAGCTAAAGCAGCTTGAGTTATTTGATATGAATCTAACATAGAATCAACATCTTTAACTAAAGTATTTAATTTAGACATAATCCATTTATCCATTACATTTTCTGATACAAAATCAGAGTATTGTAGAGGATTGAATTGATCTAATTCAGCATATAATACATAGAATGAATAAACATTCCATAATGTTCCCATGAACTTTCTTCCTGCTTCTCCAACGTCATCTACAGAGAATCTTGTAGGTAACCACGGTGCACTTGCAGTATAGAAGTGCCATCTTGTTGCATCAGCACCTTGTGAGTCTAATACAGTAAATGGATCTACAACATTTCCTTTTGATTTTGACATCTTTAAGCCCTTCTTATCAAGAACGTGACCTAAAACTATACAGTTTTCAAATGGATTTCTATCAAATATTGCAGTTGAAATTGCAAGTAAAGTATAGAACCATCCTCTTGTTTGGTCGACAGCTTCTGATATAAATTGAGCTGGGAAGTTTTGATCAAATAATTCTTTATTTTCAAATGGATAGTGTAATTGAGCAAATGGCATTGATCCTGAATCGAACCAGCAGTCAATAACTTCATTAGTTCTTGTCATTTCCTTACCACACTTTTCACATTTTAAATGAACATTATCTATATATGGTTTGTGTAATTCTATATCTTCTGGAACATTGACTCCCTTTTTCTTAAGTTCTTCAATGCTTCCTATACATTCTTTGTGACCACATTCACAATTCCAAATTGGAAGTGGAGTTCCCCAATATCTATCTCTTGAAATACCCCAGTCAATAACATTTTCTAAGAACTTACCAAATCTACCAGTTCTAATGTTATCAGGATACCAGTTGATCTTATTGTTGTTTTCTAATAGCTTATCTCTAAGCTTAGTCATTGCAACAAACCAGCTTTCCTTTGGATAATAAAGAAGTGGTGTGTCACATCTCCAACAATGTGGGTATGAGTGCATGTGTCTTTCAGATTTAAATAGCTTATTGTTTTCTTCTAGCCATTTACAAATGCTTTCATCACATTTCTTAACGAATTTACCAGCCCATGGAGTAACTTCTTCTACGAATCTACCTTCTCTATCAACTAAGTTGATGAAAGTAATTCCATTAGCTTTAGCTACTAAACTATCGTCTTCACCGTATGCTGGAGCTATATGAACTATACCAGTACCATCTGATAAAGTAACATAATCACCATGAATAACTTCAAATGCTTTTCCTTCTACTTTACCAAAAGGCATTAATTGTTCATACTTAGTTCCTAAAAGCTCTTCACCTTTGAACTCTCTAACTATTTCGTATTCTTCACCTAAAACTTTATCAGCTAAATCTTTAGCTAAAACGTAAACTTCATCTCCAACTTTTGCTTCAATATAAGTATAAGCTTTGTTTATACATAAAGCTAAGTTTGAAGGTAATGTCCAAGGAGTTGTTGTCCAAGCTAATATATACTTGTTTTCTTCTCCTACAACTTTAAATTTAGCTATACAAGTTAAGTCCTTAACATCCTTATATCCTTGTGCAACTTCGTGAGAAGATAATGCAGTACCACATCTTGGGCAATATGGCATTACTTTGTGTCCTTCATATAAAAGACCTTTATCCCACATTTGTTTTAATGCCCACCAAACTGATTCAATATATGGATTATGATAAGTAACATATGGATTCTCCATGTCTACCCAATATCCAATTTGGTTAGTCATTTTTTCCCACATACTTACATAAGTAAATACGCTTTCTTTACATTCTTTAACGAACTTTTCAACTCCGTATTCTTCGATTTGCTCTTTACCAGAAATACCAAGTTTCTTTTCTATTTCAAGTTCTACTGGAAGACCATGAGTATCCCATCCAGCTTTTCTTATAACTTTATATCCCTTCATAACCTTGTATCTTGGGATTATATCTTTCATAACTCTTGTTAAAACGTGCCCAACGTGTGGTCTACCATTTGCTGTTGGAGGCCCATCATAGAAAGTGAAATATTCACCATCTTGATTCATATCAAAATTCTTTTTTATAACATTTCTTGCAGTCCAAAGGTTTGCTATTTCTTTTTCAAGTCCAACAAAACCATTTGGTAATTCAACTTTATTGTACATAAGAATTCTCCTTTCTTTACGTTTATCAACTATTAAAATTATTCTCTTAAAGACATATTTTAATCCTATTTTTTATGAAACTCCTTCTCCTATGGTCGAATTAATTCATTACTATGTAACTTCAAGTATCCAATTCAAATTTTGAAGGCTCATTTAAAATAAAAAAAAACTCCATCCCAAAAGGACGAAGATAATTCGCTATACCACCTAAGGTTAATAAACTCATAACTATTCTATGAGCATTATTTCAGATACTTTCATACCTTATCCCTTAACGCGGGCAAACGTGATAACTTAATTGTATAAAACTTTCAGCCTCAAACTCCTAGGTGATTTTCCTCTAATCTTCTTATGATTTCACACCAACCAATCACTCTCTTAAAAGAATAAATCAAAGTACTTATCCTAATCATAGTCTTTAATGAATTCATTATATATTATTAAATATTGATTTGTCAATTGCACCCAAAACTTTATTTTCATTATTCTAATAAGTAAGAAATTAAAGATAAAGATTAAAGATAAATGCTTTTACTTTCCTTAATTATTATTTCTTATTTTTTATGTATTAACTAATTGATGGATAATTATTATTATTTAATATTTATTCTTGACTATTTTAGTATACTATGATTTAATATAGTTGTTGAAACGTATTACTCAAAAATTAGTTTACCTAATAATTAATTTTTGTGTTTCCTAATATCTTTGTATTTTGGAGGATCTATTATGGAAAATAATTTAAATGCTGATATCCTTGATAAAATCACAAAAACTTGTACGTGTAAATCTATATCCAGAGCTAAAATTAAGGAATCCATAAAAAATGGAGCCCATACCGTTGATGAGGTTTCTAAAGATACCGGTGCTTGTACTGGAAGTTGCCATGGCTTTAGATGTAAATCAAAGATAGAAGATTTAATTAGAGATTATTCAAAATAATACCCTGATCCCAAACTCCCCTATAAATTTAACGATTTAAACCACTTACTCTGTAAGTGGTTTTTTTATTATAATTAATATTATTTAATTTTTAATTCTTCCCATAATATATTCATCTTCATATTTTCCATTTCTAATAGCTGCACATTTCCTAGTTCCCTCTATTTCAAAACCAAATGATTTATATAAACTTAAAGCTCTTTTATTATCAGTAAACACCCCTAATTCTAATCTTTTAAGCATTAACCAATTATCTGATAAATCAATAACAGTTGACATAAGCTTTTTGCCAATTCCCTTTCCTTGATAATCCTTATGAACCATTATCCCTATACTTCCACAATGCCTTAACCTAGGATTCTCTGAAACATGTAAACCTATAGTTCCTATTATTTTGCTTTCTTCATTTTCAATTATTTCTGCCACATACATATGCGCATTATTATTTAAGTTGCTTATAAAATTTTTGCTTCTATCTATTCTTTCACTAGTTATTCCTAATATATTTTCTCTAACTCCATCCATGATCCTTAATGCATTAATCCCCTCAGCATCCTCTATTTTTATTGGCCTTATTTTTATATCCATAGTTTTTCCTCCTAACTCTTTATACACTTACTATTCTTTATTAACTCTAACTTCTCCTTTCTCTTTAACTGTTTAATTGCATATTCACGCTTCATAGCTTCTATTTTATCTTCAAACACTTCAAAATAAACTAATTCAACTGGTACTCTCGCTCTTGTATATTTTGCTCCTTTTCCATCAGAGTGTGCCTTTATCCTTTTTTCTAGATTGTTTGTCCACCCCGTATATAAACTATCATCATTACACCTTAATATATAAACATAATTCATATAATACCTCTTTAATATTTCTATATTATTTATAATTATATCTATGACTAACTATATTTTCTATAATTGTTGTTAATACTTAATAACAAAGTACATAACACTAAAGCAATAGTTGTGTTATAATCTTATGAGAATTAACAGAAAAGGAGCAAATAATATTATGGCATGTAAATTTTTCTTACATCAAGGAAAAAACAAAAGAGCTGAACAAGGCCGTCCTTGGATATACATAGATGAAATAAATGAATATGATGGTGATTATGAAAACGGAGATATTGTTGAAGTATATAATCATAAAAACTACTTTATAGGAAAAGGTTATATTAATGATAGAAGTAAAATAACTATCAGAATAATGACTAGAAATATAAATGAAGAAATTGATGAAGCTTTCTTTAAAAGAAGATTTGCTGAAGCATGGGATTATAGAAAAACTGTAATTGACACATCATCTTGCAGATTTATATTTGGAGAAGCTGATTTCTTACCTGGTTTAACAGTTGATAAATTTGAAGATTACTATGTAATTCAAATATCTACTCTAGGAATGGAGCAATATAGAGATTTAATAGTTAAAATACTAGTTGAAGAATATGGTGCTAAAGGTGTTTATGAAAGAAGTGACATAAAAACTAGAGAAATCGAAGGTTTAGAACAAACTAAAGGCTTCTTAACTGAGCCATTTGATACTAATATTCAAATTATCGAAAATGGAGTTAAATACATAGTAGATTTAGAAAATGGTCAAAAAACTGGATTTTTCTTAGATCAGAAAGAAAATAGAGCTGCTATGCATAGAATATGTAAAGGTAAAGATGTTTTAGATTGCTTTACTCATACTGGATCTTTCGCATTAAATGCTGGAATTGCAGGTGCAAAATCAGTTCTTGGAATAGATGTTTCTCAACATGCTATAGATTGTGCTACTAGAAATGCCGAATTAAATAACTTACAAGATACTGTTAAATTTGAATGCCATAATGCATTCCATGTTCTTGGAGATTGGTCAAGAGAAGGAAGACAATATGATGTTGTAATTTTAGATCCTCCTGCCTTTACAAAATCAAGAGGCACAGTAAATTCTGCTATTAGAGGATATAAAGAAATTAACCTTAGAGGTTTAAAGATGGTAAAACCAGGTGGATATTTTGCTACATGTTCATGCTCTCACTACATGAATGAAGAACAATTAAAGAAAACAGTTCTTGAGGCTGCACATGATGCAAGAAGAACTTTAAGACAAATTGAAGTTAGAACTCAAAGTTCAGACCATCCAATCCTTTGGAATTCTGATGAATCATACTACTTAAAATTCTTTATTTTCCAAGTAGTATAAAATTAATTTCAGGTGACAAGTTAAGTTAGAAACTCCTTAGGGAGTTTCTAGGGAGAGTAGATAGATTTGTGTAAAAAACAAATCTATCTACTCTTTTTTTGTATGATTAGTTGGTAGATTTGG
>NZ_JBCOAB010000079.1:0-8311 GCF_040227035.1 Clostridium sp. RTP31139st1_H3_RTP31139_211217 | reverse complement strand
AACTTATATAATTTTCAAAGAGCGAGCAATTCTATGAAAAATCAAGCTATTTTTTCATATCAGCTTAACAGATTCTAGTGTAATATCATTTATTTTTGTTATTTTCTCTATTTTTTCTCGTTTAATTCTCATTTTATCTCTTAACTTAATTGCTTCCATAAAATATTTAAAGTTAAAAGCTTCAAATATAATAGAATATAATGTAAACTTCAATTCCCTTAATATAATATCTAATTTATATTTGTCTAAAGTATTGTTTACATTATTTTTAAATAACATCATTAAATGATTCCTATAAGATATTCCTCTTAAAAACTTTGATTGTGTTTTTCTATTTTTAATAAAATCTATTACGCCGCCATTACTTCCCCCTAATCCTCTTCCATGATAAGCAATAGCTTTAGGATAATACATATTTTTAAATCCTGCCAAATTCAGTCTCCATGATAGATCAACATCTTCTTTATATGCAAAAAAATCCTCATCAAAATATTCACCATCTATTGATACTTTTTCTAAACAACTACGTCTATATAATGGGGCAGCTCCACATACTCCAAAAACCTGCTCTGTCTTATCATATTGACCTAAATCCTCTTCATTTTGCCCCCTATCAATACATCTAGTGTTTTTAAACATTATTATTCCTGCACTATCTATATAATTAAGCTTTTTATTTCTTTCAAAATCATATTTAAGTAATTTTCCGGATAAGGCTCCTATTGTTTCATCAGATTCGATAAACACAATCATCTTCTCTATGAAATCACTCTCCATAATAATGTCTGGATTCAAAATCATGACATATTTACCTTTTGACAATTTTATCCCTTGATTCGCAGCACCAGCATATCCATTGTTAATCTTATTTCTAATTAGAAGAATACCATTATCATGATATTCTTCTTTCATATACTCAAATGAGCCATCTTTTGATTCATTATCAATAAAAATTATCTCAAGATTTTTATAGGTTTGATCAAATATCGAATTCATACATCTTTTCAAATAAGACTTATTATTATAATTAATAATTACTAAACTTATTAATTCCATACTTTTCATTCCTTACTTATTCTCATACATCTTATTGTAATAATTTTTATATTCCCCTGAAGTAACATTTTTCATCCATTCTTGATTATCTAAATACCATTGAATAGTCTTCTTAATTCCAACTTCAAATGTAGTTTCAGGATACCATCCTAATTCATCCTTAATCTTAGTTGGGTCGATTCCATATCTTCTATCATGACCTTTTCTATCTTCAACATACTTAATTAAGCTTTCAGTAACTGCTTTATCGACATTTTCATTTAAATAGGCTATTACAGTCTTAACTATTGTAATATTGGTTCTTTCATTGTGCCCACCAACGTTATAAACTTCTCCAACTCTACCATTGTTTATAACCATATCAATAGCTTTAGCATGATCTTCAACAAATAACCAATCTCTTATGTTCATTCCATCACCGTAAACTGGTAAATTCTTATGCTCTAAACAATTATTAATTAATAAAGGTATTAACTTTTCTGGGAATTGGAATGGTCCATAGTTATTTGAACATCTTGTTATGTTCATTGGCATTTTGTAAGTATCATGGTAAGCCTTAACCATTAAATCTGATCCAGCCTTACTTGATGAGTATGGGCTATGAGGATCAAGTGGTGTAGTTTCCATGAAGTATCCTGTTTCCCCTAATGATCCATAAACTTCGTCAGTTGAAACGTGTAAGAACTTAACTCCATCTTTCCATGTTCCATCTTCATTTTCCCATGCTGCTTTTGCACAGTTTAAAAGATTTACTGTTCCCATAACATTCGTCTTAGCAAATACTTCTGGTTCTCTTATACTTCTATCAACGTGAGACTCTGCTGCAAAGTGAGCAACATAGTCTATTTCATATTTTTTGAATAAAGAGTTAACTAATTCATTGTCACAAATATCCCCGTGTACAAATATGTGTCTTGAATCATTTTGAATTGATTTTAAATTTTCTAAGTTTCCTGCATAAGTTAACTTATCTAAGTTTATTATTCTTATATCTTCATATTTATTTAACATGTATAATACAAAGTTTGAGCCTATAAATCCAGCCCCACCAGTTACTAAATAAGTTTTCATAATTAAATTCTCCTTATTATTAAAAGCTTAAATTTATTAATAAATTTATTGCTATAATCAATGAATTAAGTTCTACTTTAATTTGATCTTAAATCTTAATTACTTTTCAACATTATCCATGAAAGTTTTTAAAGCATCCTTCCAATTTCTCATTTCATCACCAATAGTACATCTAAGCATCATATTATCAAGTGATGAATAAGCTGGTCTATCAGCTGAATTAGGATACATACTCTTATATTCTTCAGAAGTGCAAGGGTTTACTGTACAATTTCTTCCTGAAAGTTTCATTATTTCAGAAGCAAAATTATACCAGCTACATTCACCTTTTCCTGTACAATGGTATACTCCATATTCTTCTGTTTGAATAAGCTTAAATATATGATATGCTAAATCATTTGCATGCGTTGGATTTCCAAGTTGGTCATTTACAACATTTAATGTATCTCTATCTTTTCCAAGCTTCATCATTGTATAAACAAAGTTATGACCTACATATCCATAAAGCCATGCTGTTCTTACTATATAATATTTTGTTGAAAAGTCTCTTACAAATTCTTCACCTAAAAGTTTAGTTTTTCCATAAACACTTACTGGAGCTACTAAATCACATTCCTTTAATGGAGCTTCTCCTACTCCACTAAATACATAGTCAGTTGAAACTTGAACTATTTTTGCTCCTAATTCTTCAGCTACCATAGCTAAATTTCTAGGCCCTAGTGAATTTATTTTAAAAGCTAAATCTTGATTTGCTTCACATCCATCAACATTAGTTGCTGCAGCGCAGTTTATAACTACATCTGGTTTAACTTCATTTAAAACTTTTTTAACTTGTTCTAAATTCGTTATATCTAATATATCTACATCCATAGCAAAAACTTCAGCATTTTTAATTTCTTCTGAAACTGCTCCTATTTCTGCTTTTCCTGTAGATACTATTTTTTGAAGTTCATTTCCTAATTGTCCATTTGAACCAGTTATTAAGATCTTCATGATGCTATCCCTCCTAGCCTTCATATACAAACGGTAAATCTAATTCTTTAAATTTCTTTTGCTTCTTATCTTTTTCTGATAATAATATTTCTTCTATTCCATCTAATGGCCATTCTATAGCAATATCTTCATCGTTCCATAAAAGTCCACCATCATGCTCTGGTGAATAGAAATCTGTACATTTATAGTTAAATGTTGCAGTTTCAGATAATACTACAAATCCATGTGCAAAACCTTCTGGTACATAGAATTGTCTCTTATTTTCTGCACTTAAGTAGACACCTTCCCATTGTCCATACGTTGGTGATCCTTTTCTTAAATCTACAGCAACATCCCAAACTTCACCCTCAGTACATCTTACAAGCTTTCCTTGTGTATGCTGTGTTTGGAAATGTAATCCTCTTAAAACACCTTTTTTAGATCTCGATTCATTATCTTGCACGAAAGTCATTGTTAATCCAGCTTTATCAAAGTGTTGCTTGTTGTAACTTTCCATAAAGTATCCTCTTGTATCTCCAAATATCTTTGGCTCTACAATATATAAATCAGATATTTTAGTTTCTATAAATTTAAAATTTCCTACTTCAACCATATTTCTACTCCTCAATTATATCTATTAAATACTTTCCATATTCAGTCTTCATTAAAGGTTTAGCTAATTCTCTAACTTTCTCTTTAGAAATCCATCCTTGTCTATATGCAATTTCTTCAAGACAAGCTATAAATGTTCCTTGAGTTGTTTGTACTGCTTCAACAAAGTTTGATGCTTTAAGCATTGATATCTGAGTTCCTGTATCAAGCCACGCCATTCCTCTACCTAATAAGTCTACCTTTAAAGTTCCTTCTTCCATATATAACTTATTTAAATCTGTTATTTCTAATTCTCCTCTTTGTGAAGGCCTTAATGATTTTGCTTTTTCCACAACTGA
This sequence comes from Clostridium sp. RTP31139st1_H3_RTP31139_211217, assembly GCF_040227035.1. Classification (NCBI taxonomy): domain Bacteria; kingdom Bacillati; phylum Bacillota; class Clostridia; order Eubacteriales; family Clostridiaceae; genus Clostridium; species Clostridium sp. RTP31139st1_H3_RTP31139_211217. Next base: position 4,262 of record NZ_JBCOAB010000079.1, on the reverse strand, counting down.
ATTATCATAGAAATAAAGTCCTGGTACTGCATATTTTGATTTTGGCTTTTCAGGTTTTTCTTCTAAAGATGTTACCTTTCCATTTTCATCAAATCCAACTACCCCAAACGCTCTTGGATCTTGAACATAATATCCAAATACCATTGCTCCACTCTTTAATTGTGCTGCTTCTTTTAAGTGTGAACTAAAATTCTGACCATAGAATATATTATCTCCCAATATCATTGCAACATTGTCATTGCCAATGAACTCTTCACCAATTATGAATGCTTCTGCTAATCCATTAGGTTGTTCTTGAACCGCATATTCAATGTTTAAACCATATTCTGAACCATCTTTAAATAATGCCTTAAAGTTAATGATATCTCTTGGTGTTGATATTATAAGTATATCTCTTATTCCTGCTAACATTAAAACTGACATTGGATAATAAATCATTGGTTTATCATATATTGGTACCATTTGTTTTGACATAGATTTTGTCACTGGATAAAGACGTGTGCCAGATCCACCTGCTAATATTATTCCCTTCATAGCTATCTCCCTCCATAATTTTAATTTAGAACGAATTTTTTATAAAATTTATACATACTTATAAAATGAAAATAAGTTAATTTATTTATCTTCTTTGTACTTTCCTGTTCATGTAAATGAATCATGCTGGCTTGCGGATAGTAAAGTATTTTTTTACCTGCTTTCTTTAATTTATATGATAAATCTACGTCCTCAAAATACATAAAATATTCCTTACTAAATCCCTTAACTTCATTAAAATCTTTTTTTCTTAACATTAGACATGACCCCATTAACCAATCTACTTCTTTCTCCTCTATATGATCATAATCTAGCATTAAGTATTGTGAGTTAATTTTGTTTATCACTTTATTAGATGCTAACCTTTTTAAAGGTGTTCTAGCTAATAAAAATTTAGTAAGTGGAATAAATCTTCTACATGAATACTGTAAAGTTAAATCTTCATTTAATAATTTACATCCTATTACACCTATATTATTATCACTTAAAATCCTATCTAGCATTTTTTCTATAGAATCCCCTAAAACCTCCACATCAGGGTTTAATAAAAGTATATTTTCATACTTAGAAGCTTTTACTCCTTCATTATTCCCATATCCAAATCCTTTATTTTGTATAGTTTTTAATACTCTAACATTCTTATTATTTTTATTTTTATTAATTAGCTGTGTATATGAAATAATTGTAGTAGAACAATTATCTACTACAATTATTTCATATTCTATATTATTAATATTACTAATAACTGACTTTATACATTTTTGAGTTAATTGATATTTATTATAATTAACTATAATTATTGATAATTCTTTTTTCATAGTATATTCCTTTATACCTTTTCTTAAATTATATTAATCTCTATTAAATAAATCTCTAGTATAAACCTTATCTTCTACATCAAATAAATCTTTTGCTAATCTATTAGAAACAATAACATCACTAATATTCTTAAATTCCTCTAAATCTCTAATAACTCTAGAGTTAAAGAAAGTTTCTTCCTTGAGTACTGGCTCATAAACAACTACTTCAATGCCTTTAGATTTTATTCTCTTCATTATTCCTTGAATTGAAGATGCTCTAAAATTATCAGAATCAGTTTTCATAGTTAATCTATAAATACCAACAATCTTAGGATTTTTCTTAATAATTTGATCTGCAATAAAATCCTTTCTTGTTCTATTGGCCTCAACTATTGCACTAATAATTTCATTAGGAACATCTTCATAATTAGCTCTTAGTTGCTTAGTATCTTTAGGTAAGCAGTATCCCCCATATCCAAATGAGGGATTATTATAATGAGTTCCTATTCTTGGATCCAATCCTACACCTTCAATTATTTGCTTAGTATTTAAGCCATGCATTTCAGCATAAGTATCTAACTCATTAAAATAAGCAACTCTTAATGCCAAATATGTATTAGAAAAAAGCTTAACTGCTTCTGCTTCAGTACTATCTGTAAATAGCACTGGAATATCTTCTTTTATTGCTCCTTCTTTTAAAAGATTAGCAAACTTTTCAGCTCTTTTACTTTGCTCACCAACTATAATTCTTGAAGGATAAAGGTTATCATATAGTGCCTTTCCTTCTCTTAAGAATTCAGGTGAAAAAATTATATTATCAGTTTCAAACATTTTTCTAACTTTTTTTGTATATCCAACCGGTACTGTAGATTTAATTATCATAGTTGCTTCTGGATTAATAGAAAGTACATTTGCAATTACTGCTTCAACACTTCTTGTATTAAAATAGTTCATTTCTGGATCATAATTAGTTGGTGTTGAAATTATTACAAATTCGGCATCTTTATATGCTTTATAAGCATCTGTAGTTGCAATTAAATTTAACTCTTTATTACTTAAATAATCTTGTATTTCTTTATCAACTATAGGCGATACTTTATCATTAATCATATCTACCTTTTCTTGAATTATATCTACTGCAACTACTTCATTATGTTGAGCTAAAAGAATTGCATTAGATAAACCAACATACCCTGTTCCTGCTATAGCTATCTTCATCTTTCTTACCTCTTTCACTTTACGATGCATTTTTATCACCAAACAATACTAATACAGTTTTAAATATCAACTTAATATCAATCCAAAGATTTCGTTCATCTACATATTTATTATCAAGCCTCATCCACTCCTCAAAACCAATATTATTTCTTCCACTCACTTGCCAATAACAAGTTAAGCCTGGTTTTACAGTTAGTCTTTTACACATCCAGTTTTCAAATTGAGCAACTTCCTTAGGTAAACTTGGTCTAGGCCCAACTAAACTCATTTCACCTTTAAGAACATTCCAAAGTTGCGGAAGTTCATCTAATTAAGTTTTTCTAATAAACCTTCCAACCTTAGTTACTCTAGGATCATCTTTCATTTTAAACATAGGTCCGTACCTTTCATTTTGCTGTTCTAACTTTTCCTTAAGTTCTTCAGCATTTACTACCATAGACCTAAATTTATACATATCAAATAACTCTCCATTTTTACCAACTCTTTTTTGAGAGAAAAATATAGGCCCTTTTGAAGTAAATTTAATTGCGCATGCTACTATTACAATAACCGGACTTAACAAAAGTAATCCACTTATAGCTCCTATAATATCTATTGCTCTTTTACAAATTTCATAAAAGCTTAACTTTGCTTTATTTTCCTTTATATTCTCAAACTCAATTTTAAGTACTTCCACTCATTCCTCCCCCATTTCTCTATAAAATATAAACCCTATAAAACAACTTTATTGATAAAGCATTATTCATTTCCATAGTAATATTGATATTTATTTCTAGTGTTATCTACAGCGTGCAGAATAGTTCCAATAATATTAGCATTAATCTTATTTAACGTATTAATAGTATTTTTAACTTCATCCTTTTTTGTAACACCTGCCCTAACTACAACAAGAGTTCCATCAGTCTTCGTTGATAAAATTTGAGCATCAGCAACCGCTTGCACTGGTGGTGTATCTAAAACAATATAATCAAAATGATCTTTCATTTCCTTTAAAAATGCAGTCATTGCCTTTGAAGCTAGCATTTCCGCTGGATTTGGTGGTACCTTTCCAGCTGTTATTATACTAAGATTTTTATTATAAGAATAAGCTACTTCCGTAACCTTTTTCTTTTGAAGTAAGATATCAGAAATACCATATGTATTAGTAATTCTAAAGTTCTTATGAACAGAATGCTTTCTCATATCACAATCTACTAATAAAACTTTTGCTTCTCCCTTAGCTAAAGTTAATGCTAAATTTCCTGCTGTAGTAGATTTACCTTCTCCTGGATTGGAACTAGTTATTACTATAGTTTTATATTCTTTATCAAAAGAAGAATATTGAATATTAGTTTTTAAAGCTCTATAAGCTTCTGCTGCTACAGACTTTGGACTTTTTTCAACTATAAACATTCATCTTACCTCCTATAAATTTTCAACATCTGGAATAGCTCCAAGTACTGGTATTCCTAAATCTTTTTCAAGCTGCTCTTTATTTTTATATGTATTATCTAAATATTCTAATAAGAAAACTAAACCTACACTTACCATAAGTCCTACTAAAAATGCTATTGCTATATTCATTTTTTTTATTTGGACTTACTGGATTTTGTGGAAGTTCAACTTCTTCAATAACTCTTACATTACCATTAGAAACAAGTTCCTTTGCAGTTACTATAAATTCATCTGTTACACTTTTTAATACATCCTTAGCTTCATTTGGATCTTTAC
>NZ_JBCOAB010000078.1:0-9426 GCF_040227035.1 Clostridium sp. RTP31139st1_H3_RTP31139_211217 | reverse complement strand
ATGTATAAATTTAGGTCCATGGTTGTAAATGCTGAAGAGCTTAAGGAAAAACTAGCTCATCAAAATGAAATGTCTGGACCTATGTTTAAGATGAAAGATGATCCTAGAGTAACTAAGGTTGGGAAGTTTATTAGAAAAACATCACTTGATGAACTTCCTCAGCTTTGGAATGTTCTTAAGGGTGATATGAGTTTGGTAGGACCAAGGCCAAGCTTACCTAAGGAAGTGGCTCAATTTGAAAAGTGGATGTATAAGAGATTGAGTGTAAAGCCAGGACTTACTTGTTTTTGGCAAGTTAGTGGAAGGAATAATATCGACTTTGAAGATTGGATGAAGCTTGATATTAAATATGTTGATGAGAGAAATATTTGGATTGATATTAAGCTTATATTTAAGACGGTACTTGTGTTGTTTGGAGATAAGAATGCATCATAGCAAATAATAATTAGATATTATTTACTAATATAGGTAAGAGAAGGTGAAGTGATGGGAAAAAATATATATGAAGATGAAATGTATATAGTTTATGCAAGTGATGATAATTTTTCGGATATAATGGGAGTATCTATTTTATCACTTTTTGAAAATAACAAGGATGAGAATATTAACATATATATATTAGATAGTAACATATCGAAAGATAATAAGGATAAAATAGAAAGCATATGTGTTAATTATAGTAAGAAGTTACCAATGTGGATTCAAGCAAAAAATATTAATGATGTTCTTGGAATTAATGTTGAAATGGATAGAGGATCATTAAGTCAATACGCAAGGTTATTTATTGGGGATTTATTAGATAAGGATATAAAGAGAGTATTATATCTTGATTGTGATACAATTATTGAAAAATCAATTAAAGATTTATGGAATATTGATTTAGAAGGAAATACAATAGCTGCACTTAAGGATGCATTTAGCAGTAGATATAGGGCTAATATAAGGTTAAAGCCTAATGATATAATGTTTAATTCAGGTGTAATGCTTATAGATATGTTAAAGTGGAAAGAAAACCGTATAGAAGATAGATTGCTAAAATTAATAAAAAAAAATAATGGAATTATACAACAGGGAGATCAAGGTGCGCTTAATTCTATTTTAAGCAAGCAAACATTATGTATTAATCCTAAATATAATGCAGTAACGATTTTTTTTGATTTTACTTATGAAAATATGTTGATATATAGGAAGCCACCAAACTTTTATCCAAAAGAAGAGATTAAGAAAGCTATTGAAGATCCAGTAATAATTCATTATACTACAAGTTTTATAAGTAGAAGGCCATGGGTGGAGGGGTGTAATCATAAATATAAAGATAGATATTTATATTATAAAAATAAGAGTCCGTGGAGTAATGAACCGTTTAGGCAGTATAAGGCAGGTGTTATAAAGAGATTATTTATTAAAATTTTTAACATTATGCCATATTACTTTTCTATAAGATTTGCATCAATACTTCAAGTTTATATAAGGCCAATAGTTAATAGAGTGAAATTGAAAAGATTAACAGTATAATATATAAGAAAGGGTAATAGTTTTATATAGGTTAATCATAAATTATTAAGTGAATTTTCGCTCATAAAATTAGGAGGAGAACTGTGAAAAAAATAAAGGTATTACATGTTGTATGTAGATTGGAGTATGGTGGAGTAGAATCTATAATATTAAATTATACTAAGCATATGAACAAAGATAAATTTGAATTTCATATTTTGACTCAGGATAAAAATGCACAAGGATGCATAGAGTTATTTGAAAAATATGGTTTTATAGTTCATATTATATCACATAAGAGAGATAGTATATTAAAGAATGTATTAGAGACATTAAAAGTTATGAAGAAAGGTAGATTTGATATTGTACATTCTCATATGACATTAACCAATTTTTATACATTAGCAATTGCAAAGTTTTTTGGAACAAAAATTACAATTTCTCATTCACATAATTCATTTATAGTGAAAAGTAAAATTAAAGGTTTAGTATATGAGATATTAAAAAAGTTAAATCAAATTTGTGCAACAGATTATTTTAGCTGTGGTATAGAAGCTGGAAAGTTTCTTTTTGGTGAAAAAAATTTTAATAGTGGAAAAGTGCTGCTTATGAACAATGCTATTGATTTGAATAAATTTTCTTATAATGAAGAGATAAGAAATAAAGTGAGACAAAAATATGGAATAAGAGGAAAGTTTTGCGTGGGACACGTGGGAAGGTTTATGAATCAAAAAAATCATAATTACTTAATTGATATATTTGAAGAGATAAAAAGAAAAAATTCTAATTCAATTCTTTTACTTATTGGTACTGGGGAGCTGCTTGATGATATAAAAGAAAAAATATCTAAAAAAGGTTTAAATGAAAGTGTAATTATTATTCCTGGAACAAATAATGTAAATGAATTTTATCAAGCAATGGATGTGTTCGTGCTACCTTCTTTATGGGAGGGGTTTCCGGTAGTTGGTGTAGAGGCACAAGCATCAGGATTAAAATGCTTTTTATCAAATAATATTGATAGAAGTATTAAAATAGTTGATAATATTGAGTTGTTAAATATTGATGAAAATGTTGAAAAATGGGCAGATATAATCATTAAAAATGACATTTATTATAATAGAAATAAGGCTATGGATACATTAATTAATAATGGATATGATATCAAAACTGAATCTAAAAAGATAGAAGATTATTATATTACACGTTATAAACTAGAGTACTATACAAAATAAATATATTACAGGAAAGAAAAGGTAGTTTATATGGTTAGTAGAACTATAGGAAAAAATAAATTTAGTATTTGGATACCAATGTTAATAGCTACTGTAGCAATAATTATATACTTAGTTTTTAAAAATAATAATATAGATCCTAACATACTTTTCTATATAAATATATATGTGATAATTAGAATTCTTATTAAATCCAAGTTTTCAATTATATCACTTATAATGTTATTAACTAATTATATACTGATAAGTGCATTTGCTCAATATAATTATGGTAATACTTATGGGGTATTAGCTTTAAATATAATACCACTACATTATAAAGAAATAATAATTACTATATTTTTATTCAATGTAGTAATGTATATTTGGATAAGGTTTAGTAATTTGCTTAGGAATGAAAAGAAATTATTAAAATGTAATATTAAAATTTCAAGAAATGCAATATATTTTTGTTGTGTAATTTCTATAGTGGCTGCAATAATAGCATTTCCAACAATACCATTTGTTTGGACAGGAGATAATAGGTTTATTGCGCTTTTGCCAGGAAATGGATGGAATCACTTGTCGCTATGTAGTTTATTAATAGCAACAACTCAAATAAAAAGAAGTAAGGTTGTATTACCTACTTTAATATTTACTGTATTTTGGTTTTTATCTCATTATGAAAGAGTAGATATTATTGGGTTTTTAATGGCATTTATAATAATTATATTAGTAAAAAGGGATATAAAAGTTACTATTAAAACTATATTTAAATACGGAACATTAGTATTTCTTTTATTAATGTTAATGGTATATCTAGGGGAATATAGGGCTGGAAACACTCAATTAAAATTAAGTGAATTATTAAGAAAAGTGATAATACAAAATACTGCATGCGATTTAACATATGTCTATAATTCAAGTATAGAATTTGTTGAAAATGAGGAATTATTATATGGAAAGACATATAGTACTTATATTAATGGAATGGTACCACTTGTTGATACACCATATAGAGCTGGAGGGATAATTAGAGAAAAGTATAATACTCCAGGGGGAGAATTCATTTTAACAGAGCCATTAATTAATTTTGGATTATTAGGAGTAGTTATTTTTACAAATTTATTTTGTATTATTTTAAATATTATAACAAAAAAAGTAGGATTTTATAGGTATATTCTTTTTATTTTCTTAATTATAACTTCATTTAGATATTGCTGGTATGGATTTTCTTATATTCAAACTGCTATTGTATATTTTATACCATTTGTAGTTATAGGAAGCATTGTGTTATCTAGAAATAAAGTAATAATATATTATGAAAAAAAATAATAATGGAGAGGAGAAGTATAATATAAATGTATATTATACACAAAGTGATATGAACAAAAAAAATAATATAAAAATAGGTGTTGTAAATTGTTTTCAAATAAAAAATTATGGAAGTGTCCTTCAGTCTTATGCGACCCAAAAAATCGTACAAGATTTAGGGTATGAAGTGGAGAGTATATACTATAATAAAGATAAATCTTTTAAACAGATTATGAATTATTTACCACAGTTAATGTTACCATCAGTTATTAAGATGAAATATAAAAATATTAAAAAAAGTAGATACATAAGGAGTAAGGGAAAAGACTTTAGAAAGAATTTTGAAATAAGAAATGATAAATTTAATGAATTTGTAGATAAAAACTTTATAAAATCACCACACTTTATAGGATATAATTCTCTTAAAAATAATTATAAAAGATATGATATTGTATTATTAGGAAGTGACCAGGTATGGCATCCGATAAATTTAGGAAGTCATTACTATACTTTGGAATGGGTTGGTAAAGAAACTAAAAAAGTTACATATTCAGCAAGTTTTGGGGTATCTCAGGTGCCATCAATACAAAAAAATAGTACAAGGAATTATCTTAGCAAGATAGATAGTATTTCAGTAAGAGAAACAGCAGGTCAAAAAATTGTAAATGATATGATTGGTAAGTCTGTGCCAGTAGTTGTAGACCCAACTATGTTATTTAGCGCTAATGAATGGGACAAAGTTTGTTTAGAAAAGAAATTTATTAATGAAGATTATATATTCTGTTATTATTTAGGTGAGAATGAGCAACATAGAAAAGCGGCGGAGAAATTAAGTGAAAAAACTGGGTATAAGATTGTGACGTTACCATTTATGGATGAGATTGTAGAAGGAGATTTTAAATTTGGTGATATAGTTAGATACGATGTTGGCCCAGCTGAGTTTTTAAATCTTATTAAAAATGCTAAATATGTGTGTACAGATTCATTCCATGGGACAGTGTATTCGGCTATTTATCAAAAAAAATTCATTATTTTTAATAGATACTCTGAGACAGCTAAGGGTTCAACAAACTCTAGAATTCACACATTATTAAATAGTTTAAATTTAAGTAGCAGGAAATATGACCAGAAGGTGGATATACTAACTCAAATGGAAGAAGAAATAAATTATGATAGTGTAAACAAGAGAATTGATGACCTAAGAAATAACTCTATAAATTATTTAGTAGAGGCTTTGAAAAATTAATAAATTGGAAAGATGGTTTTTATAGATATGAATAAAGAAATGAAAAGAAGGTTAATAGCAGTCCAAAACATTAATGATGATGTTAGACAGAAAAGCACTTCAGGAGGCGTATTTACTGTTATCTCACAATATGTTCTTAGAAAAAAAGGTGTAGTATTTGGAGCAAAATTTGATTCGAATTTTAATGTAATTCATTCATTTGTAGAAAATGAACATGATTTAAGTCAATTTAGAGGATCAAAATATGTTCAAAGTGAATTGGGTGATTCATTTATTAAAGTAGAAAAGTTTTTATTAGAGGATAGATGGGTATGTTTTAGTGGAACTCCTTGTCAAATAAGCGGATTAAAGTCATTTCTAAGAAAAGATTATGAAAAACTAATTACGGTAGATGTAGTTTGTAAGGGAGTTCCATCTCCAAAGGTATGGAGAAAGTATATGAATTATCAAGAAGAAAAACATGGCGGAAAAATTATTAAGGTTGGGTTTAGAGAAAAAAAATATGGGTTCTCTAGTACAGTAATGGCGTTAGAATTTGATAATGGGAAAAAATATTATAAAGGTCATGAAACAGATTTAATGCTAAAGCCTTATGTTAAAGAATTAATTTCTAGACCAAGTTGTTATGCATGCCCTTTTAAGGGAGATGAGCATTGTAGTGATTTTACTATTTTTGACTGCTGGAGTATAGGTGATTATAGTAAAGATATGGATGATGATAAGGGAACAACAGCAGTAATATTAAATTCGAAATTAGCTAATTCAGTATTTGAGGAAATAATAGATCAAGTAAGATTTATAGATATTCCTTATGATAAGGTTATAGAAACAGATGGAACAATGGTCGTAAATTCAGCTAAAGTTAATGCATATAGAAATGAATATTATAAAAATATTGATTCGTTAAGCTTTGATGAATTAAGTGATAAATTTTGTAAAAGGACTAGTAAAGATAAAGTTAAAGCTATAGTAAAACCAATATTGTACAATGTTGGAATATTAAGAGCTGTTAAGAAAATTAAAGGTGTATTTTAAAATAAATTTAGAATAGCAAGGAGTAGTATTATTGAAGCGTGGAATAAAAAATATTATTTATAATGTCTCATATGCATTTTTTGCGCAAGGTATATCATTATGTTTAAGTTTAATGCTATCATTTATATTACCTAAAGTTCTGGGGGTTGCTGAATTTGGATATTGGCAATTATATATGTTCTATTCATTATATACAATGATATTTCAATTAGGATTAGCTGATGGAATATACTTAAGAATTGGTGGTAAGAAATATGAGGAGATTAACTTATCAATTTTAAAGTCACAATACATTATATTAATGATGTTTCAAGTGATTTTTGGAATTATTATATTAAGTTTAGGTTTTATAATAGACATAGGATCTAATAGAAAAATAGTTTTAATATGTTTAGCTATTACTATTATTGTTATGAATAGCAATCTGTATTTTGGGTATATATTCCAAAGTGTTAATAAAACTAAATGGTTCTCTACTTCAATTTTTATTGAGAAGTTTTTTAGTATAATTCTTGCAATAGTTCTAATTGTAATAAAATGCAAAAAATTTGAATATTATATTTATGTTATAGTTTTTTCAAAAGTATGTGCATTTATTTACTGTTTATATATGGCAAGAAATATTATTAGTGCAAGAACGGTTGAGTTAAAAGTTGCACTAAAGGAATGTAAAATTAATATTTGCGTTGGAAGTAGTCTTATGATTTCCAGCTTAGCAAGTATGTTGATTATTGGATCAAGTAGACAAATAATAGATATGAATTTTGGTATTGAGGAATTTGGAAAGTTTTCATTTTCATTGTCTGCAACTCAATTTATTCTACAGTTTACTGCACAAATAAGTTTAGTACTATATCCTATATTATGTAGAATGAAAAAGCAAAAAATAAAAGTATTTTATGAAAATACTAGACTAGCTATAGGAGTTTTATTATCAGGTTTTTTATTGTTATATTATCCTATTTCAATAATTTTAGTAAAATGGCTACCGCAATATTCAGATAGTATTAAATATATGGTAATAATGTTTCCTATATTAGTATATGATAGCAAGATGCACTTATATGGAACATTATATTTAAAAGTTTTTAGGCTTGAAAAAAAATTACTTAAAATAAACATTATTTCATGCATAATAAGTATTATTTTATCGTTAATTGGAGCATACATATTCCATAATATAAAGATTGTGGCACTTTTTATGGTGTTAGTTATTATGATAAGATTTTATTTAGCTGAATATGTTTTAGTAGATTATTTAAATACATCAAAGAAGTCGTATATAATAAATAATTTATTAGAAGCAATATTAACAATTGTGTTCGTATTAGTATTTTGGTTTGTTAATAATATTATAGGTTTCATTTTATATTTTTTACTGTTTGTGATGATGGTACTAATAAATGGAAAGAGTTATATAAAGTGTATAGATATGTTGAAAAAATAGACCTTTAAGATTTAATAGAGTATGATAATTGAATATTTGAAAAACTTATATAAGAAGCTTTATATTCTTATATGTGTAAAGCATCTTATAAAATTTTATAATTTTGAAAGTATATCATTAATTTCGGGGCTTTTATTTAATTTAAATTGTTAAAGATAAAAGAGCTAAGTTGTATTATGAAAGATAATTAGCCTAAGGAATTATGTATAAATGTTTTAGAGTAAAAATAGTGTAAGAATATTTACATTAAAGAGAGTATCAAGGAGAAGATAAGTATGGAAAGGGATTATCCTATATTATTTAAAAATAAGGAAGACTGTTGTGGCTGTTCTGCATGTATATATAGATGTCCAAAAGATGCAGTAAGCTTTTACAAAGACGAAGAAGGGTTTAATTACCCTATTATTGACAAAGAGAAGTGCATAAAATGTTATATATGTGTAAGAGTCTGCCCTATGATTAAAGAAGGAGCAAAATAATGGAGAGAGATTATAGGCTGGATAATGCAAAGGCAATAGGAATATTTTTGGTTGTATTTGCACATGTAATGTCTACTTCAACTATTACAAATTATATATATTTATTCCATATGCCATTATTCTTTTTTATTTCAGGAAAAACAATGGCCATTAAGGAAGCTGAAATGCCTTGTATTAAATTTCTTATAAGAAAATTTAAAACAATATGTGTACCATATTTTTCGTTTAGTTTAATATTTTATATATATTGGTATATTGTAGAGAGAAATATAAGGGATAAAATAAATATATCTACAACTAAAGTATTAGCAAATATTATTATAGCTCAAGGTAATGAAGAGTTATTTGTATTTAATGTAGTATTATGGTTTTTACCTTGTCTGTTTATTGCACAATTAATTGTATTTTTAATAATAAAGAAAAAATACTCTAATAATACTGAAATTATATTTATAAGTATTTTATCTATTAGTGGTTATTTATTAAGTAAGTATTCGAATATCATGTTGCCATGGGTATTGGAAAGTGCGTTAATTAGTACAATTTTTATTTATTGTGGCTATAAGAATGAATTAAAGAAAAAAAATAATGATAATATAGAATATTTTAATAACAATAGATTATTTTTGCTATGTTTAAGTTTATCTTTATTAATAAATCATTTTTTTGGTTCTTCAAATATACTTGCTAGGAAATATAGTTCTTATTTTAATTTTATATTGGCAGCATTTTGTGGAATATATATTGTTATGTATATTGCAAATAAATTTAAAAATAAATATGTGCAATCTGTAGGAATGAGTTCATTAATTATAATGTTAGTTCATGAACCTATTAAAAGAGTAATAATTAAAGTAATGGAGCTATTATTGAATATTGAAGGGGAAATATTGAGAAAATCTATTGTTTTTTCACTGTTAATTACATTGATAATCATTTTAGTTAGTATTATTATTGAAAAAATAATAATTAATTATTTTCCTTATATTATTGGAAAAAATAATAAGGATAAGAGATATATACTTAGTAAGTTTTATAAAATTAATAATACTTAATTAAAAATAATTATAGTTCAAATAAGTTAGCTATTTAAATTAAATTTTAATGGAGCTGTCGCAATAGAGGGTAAAAAAATCCGCTAGCGATAGCTCTTTTTCTATATTTTCAAAAAAATAATTGTACATTTTCGATTAAAATCAA
>NZ_JBCOAB010000077.1:0-10533 GCF_040227035.1 Clostridium sp. RTP31139st1_H3_RTP31139_211217 | reverse complement strand
TAATTTATTGTACAAAAAAAGACTCTATATAGATAGATACTCTTTTTTTGAGTGTCTACTATATAGGGTCCATTTTAAAAAAAATCTGTTAGCGATAGTTCCTTTTATATACTTTTATAAAATTTAAGGGATATTTTATGATATGGATAGATATTATTTAAAAATAGACGCACTTTAATAAAGCTAACAGAAAAAACTTGAAAAATTTAACTATTAAGCTTCTTTTAGCGCAAACAAATGCTTACCAGTTCGGTTATATTGTATTTTATTATGTAATTTATTAACATTATGAGCAATAGCAAGTAGAATACTTTCTGCTAAAACATTCTTTTGACCACGACACATAAATCTTTTGAAATTCATATCATGTTTTACTTGTGCAAAAGATCCTTCTGCTTGAATACTTCTATTCATTCTAAGTAAAATACCTTCATCTGTAATAATTCTTTCTAAATCTTCTTTCCTTTGTCGATTAAACTTTTTTGAAGTTTCAAATTTTTTAGTTCTTTTCTCCAATGGAATTTTAGAATTATTTCCTTTAATGCATTGACTCTTATAGTTGCAATTACTACAGTCCTCACATATATAAATTGCCTTTACACTTTCATATCCAGTTTTAGAGATTGATTTTGTAGATGCAATTAAGTATATAGTAAATATAATAAAGATAATATTAGATTATAAAATTTCAATAAAAATGATAGCATTGATAATTATATTGTTATACATAGTATTAAGAATATACATTAAGGTATTGGAGATAAAAGAAGAACAAAATCCCAAGTGGATAAATTATACAAAAGATACCTATAAAGGATGGTATTTTAAATGGGAATACAGTAAATATTATGATACCTATAGTATAAAAAATCTTAGAACAATATGTGAATGTGGTTGTGGATTAAGTAATAAGAGAAGACATCATAATATATATTACTCAAATGGGATTTTAGTATGTCCAAAGTGTGATAGAAGTTATGATTCTATAGGTGAAGATGTAATTAAGGACTTTAAAACTATCTTATATCATAATATAGAAACTGATAATTATAATACTGCATATGACGTTAGTCATTAAATAAGGGGGAGCTATGAGAAGCATAACATATGAACAGTTTTATGAAGAGAATAAAGATTATACTACAGATATATGTAAAGAGTGTAATTCTAAGTTAGAATTAGTATTAAAAAAGTATGAAATAGAAATTGACATGAGAACTTTGATTATAGAAGATTTTCCACAGTTAGAATGTCAAAGTTGTGGAAAGAAGTTTTTATCAGAGCATTCTAAAAAGATAGTAGCAGAAGGGTATTATGAGCTATTGCGTAGAGGTAACACAAAGGTTATTTCAAAACCACGAAATCTTAATAAAAGATATTCTTTTTGCGAGGAAATAAACTTTAAATACGATTATAGAGATTATGATAATATAACGGGACTTCATGCGCTTATGGGAGATGGTTTTTTAGCTCCAGTTTTTTTTAATAAAGAGTGTTTAATATACTTTATGCATCATCCAGAATATACGTTAAGCATATTTTCAGAAACATATGGAGTTTTGGGATATAAAGATGAATTTGAAATACCATTTGGTATAAATACAAATAAAAAGGTTGTTTTTTGGTTGGGAGATTTAGATAAGTTAGATAGCGCAACACAAAATTATTTAAAGATAAATAATATTGAATCAGACCATAGAATTATTGATTCAGAGTTTTATGATGCACAGTTAAAGGTTATTTGGAGTGACCCAATTATAGAAAGACAAATAATAAATTTAAGAAATAAAATGTATGATACATTAAAGCAAAAACATTCATTGGATTTACATCATTTAGATAAAGAAGTCATTAATGAAATAGAAAATATAAACAAGCCTATAACATATAGTGATTTAGAAGTGAAACCTGTAATAAGTGCTTTACATAAAATATTGATTGAAGCTGTTAATATATCTAATTTTAAAAATTACTATGAAAACAATGTAGGAAAAAAAGATAAAAACTATAAGCAATGGAAATCAATAAAATATTATCAGTTTATATTAAGTCAGTATATTTCAGATGAAGATGAATTGAGAAAAATAATAGCTCCATTATACTTATTAAATGATTTAAGAATTATATACTTCCATTTAGTATCAACAGATGAAGTTGAAAAATTAAAAAATAATATTGTAAGTAGTCTTAGTATAAATAGGTTTGATGAAACAGAGATTATGTATAATAAACTTATGGAAGGTTTAAAGGCGTTATTTGTTAAATTTAATGAGGTTATAGAATAGGTTTAAAAGAAGGAATATACAAAGCTATATATTCCTTCTAAAGTTTAACTACGAACGGCAGTCATCACATGCTGAGACGGTAGTAAGGTTAGTTAAGTAATATAGACATTTATAAAAGTTTATATGTATTAAAAAATATATCTTTCCACCTATTTTCCACCGTAAATGTGAGTTGGGTGGAAAGATATTTATTTATTACCGCTAGGTATATTCACCAAGAAGCTCCCACTTCTATAATTGGAGAGTAGTTCACAAATAATATATAAATATTTTTAAAAATTAACGATGATTTTACATTGGATTTGTTATCATAAAAACATAGAAGAGATAACCTAAGAAATAAAATAATTAATAAATTAAGTTATCAGAAAAGTTTTATGTAAGGAAGGATGATAAGATATGAAAAAATCATTAATATTTGGAGTATTAGCGCTAACAATAGTAGGTTTATTAAGTTTTGCTGGAGGAAGAGCAAGTAATAGTGTAGCAAGCAAATCAAGCAATAATAAAACTGAAAGTTCATATAATAGTAACAAAAATACCAATAATGGTGTTGATAAAGTAGTAAATAGTAATCAATATAATAATTCTTATAATAATTCAATTAGTAATTCAAATAATTATCAAGGAAGTAATGATGATATTTCTTTTGAATTAAGTGAAGAGGATTTAGCAAACCTTAAAAATGGGTTAAGCTTAACAGTTGATGGAAAAAATGTAGAAGTAACTGGTTTTGATGAAAAATTCAGAGAAGAAGTAAAGGCAGCAGGTTTTGAATAAATAAAATAAAAAATAATAAAATTAATAATAATAATAATAATAAACTCCTTGTAGTATAATTAAAATTTGTATATTATAATTATTAACAAATAGGGCTATCGCATTAAGAATAAATAGTACAATATATGGTGTATAATTTTTCAGGGTGCGATAGCTCCATTTTATTTATAAAATAGGAGGAATATGTGATGAAATTATTAATTGTAGAAGATGAAGCTGATATAGTACATGCTCTACAAAGAGGATTAAAAAATGAAGGTTATGCCGTTGATGTAGCAATGGATGGAGAAGATGCTTTAGATTTTTTAAGTTTAAATACATATGATTTATTGGTTTTAGATATAAATTTGCCAAAGGTAGATGGATTTTATATATTAAAAAAGCTTAGAGAAAAAGATATAAACACAAGAGTAATAATTGTATCTGCAAATAGAGAAATTGAGGATAGAATAAAAGGATTAGACTTAGGAGCTAATGATTATTTAGTAAAACCATTTGATTTTTTAGAGTTAACGGCAAGGATAAGAGCTCTTTTGAGAAGAGAGTTTGAAAGTAAACCTTCAATTTTAAAAGAGGGAAAGTTATCTATAGACGTATCTAAACACAAAGTTACATATGATGATATAGTTCTTAATTTAACATTGAAAGAATATTCACTTTTAAAATATCTAGTTCAAAATAAAGATAAAGTTATAAGTTCCGAAGAATTGATAAATCATGTTTGGGATGAAAATACAGACCCATTTACAACAGTAATAAGAGTTCATGTATATTCTCTTAGAAAAAAATTAACAGCTGTTAGTTGTAATGAAAATATGATTAAAACAATTAAAGGAGTTGGATATTTATTTGGAGGTATAACTAGTGAATAATATAAAAATAAAGTTAAAATGGAAACTTACATTATTTACTGTATTAATAATGACAATAACTAGTGGAATTCTTCTTTTTAGTATTAATTATGATGTAAGGCATACAGTTCCACAGCTAAAAGGAATAATTAATTCAAATACAGAAGATATTAAAATAGATTTAAATGGTGATTTTAAAGATGAAATTGATAAGATATCAATAGAATCAGCTATAGAAGAGACAACATCAAGAATTTATTGGTTTTCAATAATTGCATTTATTTTAGTAGTAACTATTGGTGGAATGTGCACTTATTTTGTAGTAAATAATGCTTTAATTCCAATTGTAGAATTAAATAAAAATATAAAAAAAATAAATGAGGATAATTTAAATTCCAATTTAAGTATTAAGGGAGCAAATGATGAAATTAAAGAACTTACAATTTCTTTTAATAAAATGATAGCAAAATTAGAAAATGCATTTGCATCACAAAAAAGGTTTAATTCTAGTGTGGCACATGAGTTAAAAACTCCATTAGCAGTAATTAAAACAAATATAGATGTTTTAAAAAGCAGTAATTGTAAAAGTTTAGAGGAATATGATAAAACTTTGGCGGTTGTAGAAAAGTCTATATTAAAGATGAATTTAATAATAGAAACATTATTAGATATAATAAGACAGGAAAATGCACCTTTAAATGAAATTGTTAGCATAGATGAGATATTAGAAGATATAGTTGATGATTTATCTATTATTGCCAATAAAAAAAATATAAAATTAAAATTAAATTCATATAATATAAAAAATAAAATAAAGGGAAATGAAATTATGTTATATAGGGCATTTTATAATGTAATTGAAAATTCTATTAAATATAACAAAATTAATGGAAGTATAGATATATTATGTTATCAAGATCTAAATACTATTGAAGTAAAAGTAATAGATACTGGAAGTGGTATAAAGGAAGAGGATTATGATGAAATTTTTAAACCCTTTTATAGATGTGAAGGAATTAATAGTTATTCAAAAAATGGAATTGGATTAGGATTATCATTAACTCAATCGGTAATAAAACTTCATGGTGGAGAAATTAATGTAAAAAGTAAATTAAATGAAGGAACAGAATTTACTTTTATTTTACCATATATAGTTTAAAATAAATAATATAAATAATTAAGATTGCATAAAATGAATTTAAAAAATATGTATTTTATCAACGGGTTCCGTTTTGAGGTGCAAAGATATAAAATCTCATAACAAATCACAGTTATAATCACATACTAAATCACGTAATAAATCACTAAGATTCTAAATCATTTATTTGATTTAGAATCTTTTATTATATATATTAATAATAGAAGGAATATTTAGAATTAAATAGAAAATTATGTTATAATAGTATCAAACTATAATATAAACGATTGTATTGTTATACGAATAAAGTATTCATTTAAATAAGTTTATAAAAATAAAAGGGGGAAAAGTTTTTATGATATTTATTTGGAATAGAAAAGAGGTTTATAACGGATTTTCTATAGATGACTTTAATAGAATTAAGGATATTTTATCAGAAAGAGAAATAAAATATGATTTTAGAACAGTTAATAGAACCACATCATCTGCATTTGATAGCACTCGTGGAAGAATTGGTAGTATGGGTGAAAATCTAAAGTATTCTTATGAATATTATATATATGTCAACAAAGACAATTATGATGAGGCGGTATTTTTAATTAATAATTACAATAAGTAAATATAGTAAAAGTATATATAATAACAGATTTAAATTATGATGAGTAACTTTAAAGTAAAACGAGATAATGTAATAAATTATTCATAAAAGTTTAAATATAATTTGAGGGGAGAAATTTATGAGACAAATGAACAATTCTAAAAAAATTGGTATAGGAAGTATTTCATTAATACTTTCAATTTTGGGAGGAATGTTTTCACTTACTGCTTGGGATGGCAAATATTTAGGAGAACATATTTTAAGCTCAATTAATATAACCTTTCCGTTCCAAGGAATGTTATTAGTTACATTAATCTCTTTAGTTATATTATTAATCTCTTTATTTATAGGATATAAATATAAGAATGACTACTTTGCAAAATCAGGACGAGTTATAGCTGAAGTATTTATTTCATTAATAGTTGTTTTAGTATTAGTGAATCTGATAATATTTTAAGAGTTTAGGAGTGAATATATTATATGAAAAATATACTCAATAAATGTGACAACGAGTTACGTGTTAGTAAAGTTGATGGATTTTTAGCTGTATTTATGATTGGTTATGTATTTTTTTCTACAGCTATAGGTAGGTACATAGTATTTGATTTAGCATTATGGGATAAATTTGCAAGTTATTTTAATAATAGATTATTTGCAAAATTTTTATTTCAGATTCCACTAAGTTTTTTTGAAGTATTCCCTATTTTTATTATATTGAAGTATAGAAAACAAAGTCTAAAATCAATAGGTTTTAATAAAAACCAGATATTAAAGCAAATAATTATAGGTGTAATACTGTATATACCACTATACTTAATATTATTAATTTTAAATTGGAAATCAGGTATTAATATTAACTTAGACTCAATGTCAATTTGGAGTTTCTTATATATGTTGATTGAAATCGCACTTGTAGAAGAAATTATTTTCAGGGGGTTTCTTCAACAAAGACTACAAGGATTGATAAAAAATAAATATGTAAATTTATTGGTGGTAGCTTTTGTCTTTGGAATCATTCATATACCTTTTATATTAGCTCAAAGTAATCTTACTTTTGTTCAGGTTTTTATATTAGTAATTCCTAAAATGATTATGCATATTTATTTTGTAGGTATATATAAGGCTGGAAATAATAGTGTACTATCAGCTACTATAGCTCATGGAGTAAATAATTTTATTGCAACTTTATAATAAAAAATTACAATAAAACTCCAAATCACTTAGTAGATTCAATAAACAATCTTAAAGTATTGCGGTTTAAAAGGATGTATGTAGTGAATATAGGGTAAAAAGTATAATCAAGAATATCTAAACCTTATAATTAAAGACTTTGAGTTTGGTTATATAATCAAATTTCATAATCAAACTTTAAATATTAAGAACTAAAATACACCTGCTAAATCAATTTAATTTGATATAGTAGGTGTATTTCTTTATATTGCCTTAAAAACTTACTATACAGACTGTAACGATACATATAGACCCTTTTAACCCATGATTATATTGTTATATACAATACCTTAAATATTCACATATTCTAACAATAAAAAAGGTACTACATCTTCAAATGTAATACCTTTTTAATAGTTTGATTATAAATTTTCTACCATAGATGTCCCTTGGACATCCTTTTATGTTAGAGTTATTTGTATTTTTTTTAAGCCTAAATTTACAATATTTCGCATTATACTTATTTAAAATATAGTATATCCTCTATTTTATATTTCTTTTTTGCTATCCCAAGTCTCATAGCAGGAGTTATTTCCTCACCTTTATATTTATAAGTCTCACAGAAGTTTAAATATGTTCTTAGAATAGTTATCATGTATTGAGCATATTTAGGGTTAAAATTAGCATATATATAACTTTTCCCTTCCCCTCTGCCACCTGACAATGGTCTTTCTAATATTGATACCTTTCTTCTTATCTGATTGAAAAAAGTATTTATAGACCTCAAATCTATTTTGTACATTATCTCTGCTAATTCATAACAATTAAGGTTAGATAAATCTGTAACACAATTAATATATCTATTTCCTTCATCCTTATAAGGAAATGGATGAGGGATAGAATTATTAGTTCCAACAACATAATCTTTTCCGTTAATTGTTTCTGTTGTATATATATCATTATTAAATATAGTATGAGCCAATAGGTCTATTGCTGATTTACCTAAACCTTCTTTTAAATTATTAGCCTCTTGCCATAATTTAATATTTTCTTTATGAGTTAAATATTGTTTATATGCCTCATTCTTATCTAATTCTTTATCAACCTTGCAGGTAAAAATATGAGTATCTTTCTTTGAAACACCTTCGTTATGTATCCTTAAAAGAGAAGTCAATAGAGCAGTATCTTCATCTGTAACTATAAATAATTTATCAACGTTCAATGAGTTATTTATTAGCCAATGATGTGCATAAGTAGTGTATGTTGAATTAACATGAAACCCATCTATATATGATTTTCTAACTTCTAAATCTCTTAAAAAAAGTTCCAATTCACTTAAAGCAGAATCGGTAGTTGTTTTAGATACTTTATATTTACTTGTCTTTTGCAAATATGTATTCAACTTATCTTCCTTATATTTTATATAGTCATTTTTAATTTCGTTTACGGATGTAGTAAAATCAAAAGCAACATCTGCTCTAAATATATATCTACTTCTCGAATCTGTAGTCGCTATAATGCTTGTAGGAAACAATGGCTTCTCTTTTTCCAAAATAGAATTTTTACCATGTCCCCTTTTTCTAACATTGTTAAGATGATAAGTGAATTTATCTGTGTTAAGCCATAACGTATCGAAATGAGTGTTCTTTAATTTCTTATCTTCATATCTCTCAAGAAATTCTAAACACCTTCTATATAACCACTCTAATTTATTGTAGTAAGTGCTACTGCCAATATTTAATATTTCACATATTCTTGTTACAGGAGTTCTGCTTAATATTAGTTTCATAAATAGAGGGAGTATATCATTCTTCTTTTGATAATAAGTAAAACATTCTTTCTGCTCTGGTAAGACATTTGCAATTTTTTTGCATAATTTACACTGATACTTTTGAGAGTTGCTTGAACTTTTACCACGTCTATAAAAACTATTAGGATTATCAAACGGATTTAAATCTTTTTCGCAACAATCTTCTTTATGGAATATATAATATGGCTCAATAGGAACTGTAGTGTTAATATCTATTAACCTTTTAATTTCTTCTGCCATTGCCCAATTTGAATAAGGAGCCGCATAACTTATTATTACAGGTTTATCAATCGTATCATCATTAATATCACTACACTTTATTGATTTAAAAGTCTTTCCTGTAATCATATATCGAGAAGGCTTCCCTTTTAGGTTATTATACTTGAATTGCTCTTTACCATACCATTTACAAAAAGGATTAGCACAAAAGTTAGTTTGAATGTTATAAGACTTTTTATCAACAACTAATTCTACTGGGCTATATAGAAGGTATCCATATTTTCTCGAAAACTCCATCTTTGATAAAGTGGCATAGTCTATTTCCCTCTCATTAACTTCTTCTTGAGTAATAGGTGGAATAACTTTTACGTTACTAACAGTTTTATCTGACAATCTCTTTAGTTTCATTATCTTTCAACTCCGAATCGCTAATGGTATCATACAATGAAGCAAGTATTTTCTTATTGTATCTTTGCTTATTAACCCATTCTATAAAATCAATATCTTCTAATAGGTTTAATAAAAACATATCCAGTATTTCTTCTTGGCTATATTGAGTGTATTTAGAGTAATGCTCTAATATGGCAAGTGTTCTTGTTGATAATTCCAAAGAAACCTTTTTCTTATTTTCTTTTTTAGGTTTTATATACTTCACCTCCGCAACTCCTTTCTTTTAGGTATAAATCACATATGTATTCACATATAAAATCACATACCTATTCACAAAGATAATAAAACTATTATTTTTTTATTTTATATGTGATTTGCCCTGTGATTTACTATGTGATTTTAAATCAATTATATATTATAATTATTCCCTAAAATAAGCAATATAAACAATTTAATAAAAAAAATCACATGTGAATCTTAGTGTGATTTCACATGTGATTTTAATTGAGATTTTAACTTGATTAGCAACTTTTGCACCCCAAAACGGAACCCGTTGGTATTTTATGCAGTCTTTAATTTTAGTATTAATTTTAATTGATTAAATTTATTTTATAATTAAGGAAATGGTTTAAGCTAGCTATAATTATTTATTATAGTTTTTCAGTATAGCATTTACATTAAAATTTGCTAAATATATAATTATGATGTTAATTAATAAAATATACATATAATATAATTTTTATATTAAGTAAATTATAAATAGATAAACTAAAAAGACATAAGGATGAATAGGCATGAAATCATTAAAGATTGCTTGTACCGAAAGAACTAGAAGTTATTTTTTCACAGATAGAGAAACTATATAAGTTGGTACAACGGATTACACTGATGTAACAGTTGCTGTAGTTAATGAAAGTGATATAGAAGGAATAAATGACATATATAATACTAAATTTGGAGTATCAATATTTGTATTAAAAGAAACTGAGAATATTAGTGATGAAATTAAAGATAAGGTAAATAAGATAATAAATATATAACAAAAGAAGAACAAGAAAATTGGTATGAAAAATATAAAAATAATATAAATGATAAGATGTTTATGATTTATTATGATGAAATTCCAGTTGGAACTATAGCTTTATATAATATTGATTTTGAAAATAATATAGCTGAATTTGGTAGACTATTAATAGGTAATACAATTTTTAGAGGGACGAATTGTCAAGCTAAGTGCAACACTTAGCTTGTTCTTCGTTAAATGCTTCTAACGGTGTCTTGTATCCAAGACA